>JBBUGP010000023.1:0-8880 GCA_038077895.1 Patescibacteria group bacterium | reverse complement strand
AGGCATTTGTCCTTCTTAGGACAGAATACGATTTTGAGAGCTAATTTAATATATTAAAATTAACGCTTTTGTCAAGTCAAAAAACGTTCTGCCGAGATTAAAATGTCAAAATTTAATTTCATAATATTACTCATAATCCTCGCCGTTGCTCAAACCATTTTCGCGACGTCTTTTTCCTTTTACGGCGCGGTGCCGAACTTGTTTATTTTGGCTCTGGTTTGGCTGTCGATTCATCACACCGGCCGTCCTTCTTGGTTTTTGGCGGCAGCAGGTGGGATATTTTTAGATCTTTATTCCGGAACTTTTTTCGGTCTACACCTTATTACACTCCTAATTCTCTGCAGCGCCTTAAAGATGGCTTTAGACAGTTTTTTGCCGAGAGAGGAAAATCCATTCTTAATGGCCGGTTTATTGGTGGTGTCTACCGCTGGATACCAAATAGTTTTTTTCTTGGCCAACTTATTTTTGGTATATTGGAACCTAGTCGACTATCTGGAATTTCGGCGTTTTTTTGGAGCGAAGCTGATTTGGCAAATTTTGTATAGCTTGATAATATTTTATCCGGTTTCGCTTTTAGCAAAAAAGCTTTTGCCGCGAAAATCCTGAAGCAGCAAAGACTAGTTTAAAACCACTCCTTTATCCCCTCCTTTGACCTCTCTGTCCCGCAAGAGCGGGACATCTCTCCTGATTACAGGAGAGAAAAATAAGGTAGGGAGCGTTTGGGAGGGGAGAGCCGATGTTATTTAAAACCTCACCTTGATCCTCTCCTTTGAAAGGAGAGGAAAACTAATGTAGATGAAAAACAATCCGTTTGAATTAAAAATCGGCAAGCCGGTTGATATCGACTGGAAAGAAGGCTCGTTTTTGGATTTCGATCAAAGTAGCGCTGATCCGCGGTTCGGCCATAGCACTTTGGACACCGAACGCAGACCTTTTCAAAGCCGATACTTTATTATCGCGGTGATGGCGGTGTTGGGAATCTTTGTTTACCGTTTGTCATATTTACAAATCGTCAGTCACGAGCGATATCTGGCTTTAGCCGAAGGCAATCGCCTGCGGGAGCAGATGCTGCTGGCGCCGCGCGGGCTGATTTATGACCGCAACCGGCAAGAACTGGTTCGCAACGAGCCGAGCTTTGAATTGGTGCTGACGCCTTTGGATCTTCCGCGCGACGAAAACGTAAAAAATTTGGAGATTATCGACGTTTCAAAATTTTTCGGTCTGGAAGAAGAAGCCGTGCGGCAAATTGTCGCCGGCTCAAGCCCCGAATCTTTTTTTCCGATCACGCTAAAGCAAAGCGTCGAAAGAGAAAAAGCCATTATTTTTATCACGCAGGAATCGTCTTACCCTGGTTTTTCCATCCAGAACAATCCCGAAAGATTTTATATTGACGGCGAAAAGTTTTCCCATATCTTCGGTTATACCGGCAAACTGACAGAAAACGAATACGATAAACTGAAATCCGACGGCTACCTTTATAACGATATTTTGGGCAAAGACGGTTTGGAAGCGCAATACGAAGAGTTTTTACGCGGAGTTTTGGGTAAGCGGCTGGTCGAAGTTGACGCCAAAGGTTTTGTAAAAAATACTTTCCAGCAAAAAGATCCCAAACCCGGCAGTAACCTGCATTTAAATTTAGACGCCGAGCTGCAAAGGGTGCTTTACGATTCTTTAGTCAGCGAAACGCAAGCCCACCGCGCCACGAAGGCGGCGGCAGTGGCGATTGACCCCAAAACCGGCGGCATCTTGGCGCTTGTCAACATCCCAAGTTTTGACAACAACCTTTTTGCCAAAGGAATTTCTTTGGACGACTACGCCCGGCTGATTACCGATCCCAATCAGCCGCTTTTTAACCGCGCCACGTCCGGCACCTATCCGCCCGGATCGACGGTTAAGCCCCTTTTAGCGGCTGCGGCATTGCAGGAAAATGTGATCAAGGAAAGTACTCGCATTTTTGACGGCGGACAGATTGTGGTTCCCAATCAGTACAACCCCGGCATCACATATGTTTTTCACGGCTGGAAGCGCGACGGCTTGGGCAGTATGGACGTATATTCAGCCATCGCGATGTCTTCCGATATCTATTTTTACACGGTGGGCGGCGGTCAGGAAAACTTGAACATCACCGGCATGGGGGCAAATCGTGTGGCGGATTATTTCAAGAAATTTTTTTTGGGCCAGACGACTGGCATCGATTTGCCCGCCGAAAAGGCCGGCTTGATTCCTACGCCGGAATGGAAATCACAGAGGTTTGCCGGCAACGCGGTTGAAGAAATGTGGTTTTTGGGTGATACTTACAATATGTCTATTGGTCAGGGATTTGTTTTGGTTTCGCCGCTGCAATTAACGGTTGCCACCGCCGCGATAGCCAACGGGGGCAAGGTAATGCGTCCGAGATTCGTTTCCGAAATTACGGATCGCGATGGAAATTTAATCAAAAAATTCGAACCGGAAATTTTGAATTCCGGCTTTATCAATCCAGAATATATCGAAATGGCCAAGCGGGGGATGCGGCAAACCATCACCGCCGGCACCGCCCGGATTCTGGAAAGTCTGCCGATCGCGGTCGCGGGTAAAACCGGCACTTCCCAGTTTGACGGCTCGGATTTAAGGCGCACCCACGCCTGGTTTACCTCTTTCGCGCCTTACGACGATCCAAAAATCGTCTTAACCGTGCTGGTGGAGGCCGGTGGGGAGGGCAGCAGCGCCGCCGTACCCGTGGCGCGCGACGTGTACGAATGGTACGCGAAGAATAGGATGTAGTTTTTCGTAAGTCTGTAACCTTGCCGCTTTTTTCCGATCTGTGCTTTCACGAAGACGTATGTGCATCTCGTAAAAAACTGGCAAGGTTACCATTAATTTCACCCTTGAATTTTTTTTAAACATGCAACTAATCGACGGAAAAAAAATCGCCGAAAATATTTTGGAAGAATGTCGGGCTTCTTTAAGCCGGTTGCCGGCGAAACCGAAAATTATCGATATCGTTGTCGGAAGCGATCCGGTTTCTTTGTCATACGTTAAAATTAAGGGCCGAACGGCCGAAAAAATCGGGGCCGAATTCCAATTGGTTCAAATGCCGGCATCTTCCTCCACCGCGGAAGTCGTGGAAAAAATTACTAAATTTAACGGCCTTCCTGGACTTTGCGGTTTGATAATCCAGTTGCCGATTCCAGCGCAATTAAACAAGCGGGAAGTTTTGGCCGCGATTGACCCGCAAATCGATATTGATTGTCTGGGCAGTGAAAATTCAGAAAGCTTCTACGATGGCCGAGCGCGGTTCGTGCCGCCGACCGCCGCGGCCATACTCGCCATTTTGGAATCCGTGAGCCGCAATCTGGCCGGAAAAAAAGTTTTAATCGTCGGACAAGGCGAATTAGTCGGCCGGCCGGTGAGTTTTATGCTGAAGCGCATGGGTTTGGAAGTTGAAATTGCCGACCAAAAAACTCGCGATTTGAATTCATTGGCCAAGACCGCTGACGTGGTGATCTCCGGCACCGGCCATCCCGGGTTGATTTCCGGACGAATGTTAAAAAAAGGCAGTGTGGTTATCGACGCGGGCACGGCGGAATCCGGCGGCAACATCGTGGGCGATGTGGATTTTGCCTCGGTTTCCAAGGTCGCGGGTTTTTTAACGCCCGTACCCGGCGGCGTGGGCCCGGTTACCGTGGCTATGCTTTATAAAAATTTAACCGATTCCGCGGTTAAAAAATTGGCTAAGTCTTAACCAGCCTTTACACTTTTTAAGATTCAGGTTACTATATTGACTGAAGAGTTTTTTAACTTTTATAACGAAAACGCAAATGGCACAAAAGTATCTGCTTACCCAAGAGGGCTTGGATAAGTTAAAAAAAGAATTGGAAGTTTTGGAAAAAGTGAAGCGGCCCGAGGTCATCGAAAGAATCCAGGAAGCGGTCTCGCACGGCGATCTTTCGGAAAACGCCGATTACGCGCAGGCCAAGGAAGAGCAGGCGATGATTGAAGCGCGAATTATGCAGTTGGAGGAGATGGTAAAAAACGCCGAACTGATTTCCGCCACTCATCAAAAAAACGTGGTTACGGTCGGCTGCAAAGTGCGCCTCAAGATCAATGGCGAGGAAAAGGAATACACGATTGTCGGTTCGGGCGAGGCCAATCCTTCCGCCGGCAGGATTTCCAATGAATCTTTGGTCGGGAGAAGCCTGTTGGGCGCCAAGGTTGGAAGCAAGATTGTGGCAAGCACCCCGGCCGGGGCTAAAACCTATGAGATTCTGGAAATAACGTAAAATTTGAGTTTTGTGTTATAATATAGTCAGATTAATTTCTGGCTATTTTTATATTCAAATTGGAATATGCCCAGTAATACAACTTCCAGAGAGTTCATCGTTAGTATTTAGTGAGGCAATGTAGCGGAACAGAGGTTATATTAAGGATTTTAGTAAATTTACTAATCAGGAAGAACTCTTGTCAGACGCCTATAAAAGTTTTAACAACGATATAATCCAAAATATTTTTTACATTTTATCCAATTAAGTCGCCACCAGGCGTCTGACACTGGAAGTTGATATACTGGGTATGAGCGAAAAAGAAAAAGAACTTTACCGAGACCGAGAGCAAAAATTAAATCAGCTTAAAGCCTTTGGAATAGACCCCTATCCGGCCAAAGCCGAAAGGACCCACGTGGTTTCCGGCATTTTGGACGACTACGAAAATTTAAGCAAGAAGAAAACCACAGTCACCTTAGCCGGGCGCGTTCGGGCCCTGCGCGGTCACGGCAAGTTGGTTTTTGGAAACTTGGAAGACCAAACCGGCCAACTGCAATTTGCGGTTAAAGCGGACGAGGTTGGCGAGAAATTTAAAATTTTTGAAAATTTTGACGTCGGCGATTTTTTGCAAATTTCCGGCACGCTTTTTACGACCCAAAAGGGAGAAAAAACTCTTTTGGTAAAAGATTTTGCTCTACTGGCCAAATCCCTCCGGGCATTGCCGGAAAAATTTCATGGTTTAAAGGACATCGAGTTGCGCTTGCGCCGCCGCTATTTGGACTTGATCGTTAATCCGGAAACAAGGGAACTTTTTGTAAAAAAATCGTTGTTCTGGCAGGCCATCCGCGGTTATTTGGAAAAATCCGGGTTTTTGGAAGTGCAAACTCCGGTTTTAGAGCAAATTCCCGGCGGAGCGGAAGCCGAACCTTTTGTCACGCACCATAACGCGCTGAATCGGGATTTTTACTTGCGCATTTCTTTGGAGTTACCGTTAAAACGCCTGCTGGTCGGCGGTTACGAAAAAGTTTTCGAGATCGGACCGATTTTCCGCAACGAAGGCATTGACGCCGAACATTTGCAGGATTACACGCAAATGGAATTTTATTGGGCCTACGCCGACTATGAAGATTTGAAAAAGTTTTTGCAAGGTTTGTATCTTTCCGTGATCAAAGAAGTCTGCGGCACTTTAAAAGTGAAAAGCAACGGCGTCGAGGTGGATTGGGGAAGTGCTTGGCAGGAATACGATTATTACAAACTTTTTGCCGAGCACGCCGGACTGGACTTAAGCAAAGCTTCCGAAGAAGATTTAAAAAAGAAAGCCGGCGTTTTGGGTTTGAAATACGAAAATTTTGCCGGCCGCGGCCGGTTGATTGATTTGATTTACAAAAACACCGTCCGGCCGAAATTAATCAAACCGGGTTTTTTGGTGAACCCGCCTGTGGAAATCGAGCCTTTGGCCAAACGGCTGGTTTCCGACCCCGGCCGAGTCCAGCGGTTGCAGGTGATGGCTTGGGGCACGGAGCTGGGCAAAGGATTTTCGGAACTTAACGATCCACTCGACCAGCGGTCAAGATTTGAAGAGCAGATGAAGTTGCGCGAGGCGGGGGATAAGGAAGCACAGGTTTTGGACGAAGATTTTGTGGAAGCTTTGGAATACGGTATGCCCCCGGCCGCGGGGGTAGGTATTTCCGAAAGACTATTTGCCCTTTTGATGGATAAGCCGATTCGCGAAACCGTGATTTTTCCGCCGATGCGCGAGGAATAATATGATCGAGAAATTATTACTAGGCACGGGCAATCCAAAAAAAGTCGAGCATTACAAAGAATTTTTGCGGGATTTTAAGGGAGAAATTTTTTCCGTCAAAGACTTGGCGATTCTTGAGCCGGTTGAGGACGCGGCGACTTTGGAGGAAAACGCGGTAGCAAAGGCCAAATATTATTTTCAAAAAGCGGGATTTCCGGCGCTGGCCGACGACGGGGGTTTTGAGATTCCGGCTTTAAATAACTTCCCCGGCGTGAAAAGCAAAAGGTTTGCCGGCAAAGACCTCACCGATCAAGAGACGATCGAAGAAATTTTAAAACGGATGCGCGGTCTAGTCGGGGAACAAAGAAAAGCTCGGTTTCGGGTAGTGGTCGCTTTGGCGCAGTCGCCGTATGTCGTTCACACCGCCTCGGGAGTAATAGAGGGTGTGGTGCCGGAAAAGCCTTATGAAAAAATTATGCCGCATTTTCCTTACCGCTCTTTACTGTTCGTTACAGCTATGAATAAGTGGTTTTATGAAGTAACGGAAGAAGAGGAAGAACGGTTGGGTTATCGCAAAGCAGCGGTTGAAAGATTAAAAAAATTTTTGTTCTAAATTTTACAAAAGACATTGATGTATCTATGTATCGATACATAGATACAAGGTAAGGTGAGCGGAAAAAATATGTTGGATATAAAATTCATCAGACAAAACTCCGATTTGGTTAAAAAGAACGCCGTAAACAAAGGCGTTAAGGTTGATATTGACCGACTTTTGGAATTAGACGAGCAACGGCGTAAATCTCAAACCCGGATCGATTCACTTCGTGCGCAGCGCCGTGCTTCTTCCGGAAGCAAGCCAACGCCGGAGGAGATTGATAAGTTGCGTAAGGTAGGCGACGAAATTTCTAAATATGAAGAAGATCTAAAAAAGATAAACCGTGAGTATGACAAATTACTGAAGTCTGTGCCAAATATCGCGTCGTCTGATACGCCGGTGGGGCCGGACGAAAGCGGCAATAAAGTTTTAAGGCAGTGGGGCAAAATTCCCAAGTTCGATTTTAAGCCCAAAGAACATCACGAACTGGGCGCGGCTTTAGGCTTAATCGATACGGCCAAAGCCGGAGAAATTTCCGGTTCGCGCTTTTGGTATTTAAAAGGCGATTTGGTGTTAATGGAATTCGCTTTGATTCAGCTGGCTTATTCGGTTTTAACCAGCGAAAAGGATTTAAAGAAAATTTTGGCAAAGGCTAAAATTAAATTAGACTCCAAACCGTTCACGCCCGTTATCCCGCCGGTTTTTATCAAGCCGGAGATTTTTGCCAAAATGGCCCGCCTGGAACCGCGAGAAGAAAGATATCACATTCCGCAAGATGATTTATTTCTCATCGGCAGCGCGGAGCACACTCTGGGGCCATTGCATATGAACGAAATTTTAAAAGAAGAAGATCTGCCCGTCCGCTACGCCGGTTTTTCCACGGCTTTCCGCCGCGAGGCCGGCACTTACGGCAAAGATATGAAAGGAATTTTCCGCGGCCACCAGTTCGACAAGCTGGAAATGGAAAGTTTCTGTCTGCCGGAAGATTCGGTGGCCGAGCAGAATTTTATGGTGGCGATTCAGGAGCATCTGATGCAGGTGTTGGAATTGCCATATCAAGTGGTGGCGATTTGCACGGGCGATATGGGCGGCCCCGACGCGCGGCAAATTGATCTCGAAGCCTGGATGCCCGGGCAGGGAAAATATCGCGAAACACACACGGCGGATTTGATGACGGATTATCAGGCGCGGCGGTTGGACACACGCGTTCGGAGAAAATCGGGAAGCGTGGAATTTGTCCATATGAACGACGCCACAGTCTTTGCCGGCCGCCCGCTAATCGCGATTTTGGAGAATTATCAGCAACCCGACGGCTCTGTCAAAGTGCCAAAAGTTCTGCAGAAATATTTGGGAAAGAAACTAATTAGATAAAAGATTTTTTAAGATATGGCAATCAAATTAACTGCGCCCGAAAAAAAGTTAATCACACATGCAAAGAAAGCCGTGGTCAGATACAATCAAATGCGGCATAAAAATGTCGGCCTTGATACTTTGTATTCTTTTTTGATTTCAGATAGCGGTAAGATCCATGACGGCGCGTGTTTTGAATCAAATATCAGTTAGGCGACTATTTGCGGCGAAAGGCACGCTATATCGAATATGGTCATGAAAGAGTCGTATAAAGCAAGAATAAAAAGTATAGTCGTCGCCGACCCGGTGCCTGAAGTGCAAGAAAAAAGCACGCCCCCATGCGGGACATGCAGGCATTTGATTTGGGAGTTCGGAACACCGGAGACCACGGTAATATTATTGCAATATATACAAACCAAGAACGGTTGGATTTTCCCAAACAAGATTGAAAAGTACAAAATTACGGAATTATATCCGCATCCATACGAACCTGTTAAAGGACTATGGGATAATTATGTAGGGCCGTTTGATTCTTAAACGACCCCCTCTCCCATCTGGGAGAGGGTTGGGGTGAGGTTTGGGATATACTCGGTTAGCAAGAACATCACCTGCCTCTCCCTTAATCCCTCTCCGCCATCGGAGAGGGAAATAAGTTATGAAAATCGGGATTTTTGATTCAATTGCTTAATTGTCATTGCGAGCGAAGCGCGGCAATCCCGTCGTTTTTTCCACGAGATTGCTTCGTCGCGGACTCCTCGCAACGACAAGACCATAAGATGAAAATCGGGATATTTGATTCAGGATTGGGAGGGTTGATCGTGATGCGTCGTATTGTCGAGAAGCTTCCGCAATACGACTTTGTTTATTTGGGCGACTGCGCGCGCCTGCCTTACGGCACCCGTTCCGCCCAGACGGTTTACGAATTCACCAAACAGGGCGTGGAATTTTTA
>JBBUGP010000022.1:0-1782 GCA_038077895.1 Patescibacteria group bacterium | reverse complement strand
CGGCCCCAATAATCTGATAAAAATCGGAGCGAAGGCTGTAACCTGCGCCGCCGATATTTTGGACGAGCTCAACCTCAAAACCGCGGTTTCGGAACTGGAAGCACGGGCGGTGATCGCCGACACGCCCGAGGAAGGAAAACTTCTAAAGCTTCTTTCCAAAGAACCCGTTCATATCAACAAACTGATTAAAGAGTCAGGGCTTGCCGCAGGCGACGTATCCGCCACTTTAACGATGATGGAAATTAAGGGCAAGGTCAAAAACCTCGGCGCGATGCAGTATGTCATTTCCCGCTAAACTTCTATGACTTTCACTCACCCTATACTCGGTTTGATTTTGGGAAAAATCTATGGCCACACCGGCGCTTTTTTAATCGGCTCGATACTGCCCGATATCGATCATCTGGTAATTTTGCTCAAACATAAACAGTTCTCCTTTAGAGAAGCTTATTATTCGATGAAATCGGAAGAAAAGTATGGAATTCGCTACAAAACTCCCTGGACGCACTCTGCGCTTGCCCTAATTGTGCTGGGAAGTCTGACGACTCTGATCAATCAACCGGCGGGAATCGCGTTTGCCGTCGGTTACCTTCTCCATTTATTACTGGACGCGATTGATACCGACGAAAAACAATATTTCTTTCCTGTAAAGTATAAATTTCGCGGTTTCTTGCCCGTATTCAGCTATGTGGAATTAATTGCAGCCGCGGTTTTAACAGGTGTATATTTTCTATTATGAGCATAAATAAAAAAATCTTTCTGGCGATAGCCCTTGCCGCGGTCACTCTTGTTTTGTTCTGGGCGCAAAATCGTTTTTTAATAAACCACAATCCGCCCGCCTTGCAAAAGCGGAATTTTACCGAAGACCTTTTGGGAGAACGGGAGATTAAATTAAAGCCGGAGCCTATCGAAATTATTTTGGTCGGCGACATTATGCTTTCCAGAAACGTGGCGGAGGCAATCAACAAGGCCGGCGATCCGGAGCTTCCCTTCCGGCATGTAAGCGACTTTTTGAAATCCGCGGATTTTGCCTTCGGCAACCTGGAGTCGCCCTTTTCGGGAAGCGATAAATTCGCGCCCTCGCCCAGTCTGGTTTTTAACGCGCCTAAAAAAAATGTTTTAGGCCTCGTCGAAAATAATTTTAAGATCTTGTCCCTTGCCAACAATCACACGCTGGATCAAAAACTTGAAGGCTTAATTCATACAAAAACTTTTTTGGATGAAAACGGAATTAAAACTGTCGGCACCGGCAAAAATCAGGCCGAGGCCTGGCAGGCGCAAGTTATTGAGGTAAAAGGCAAGAGGATCGGATTCTTGGCCGCTTCTTACGCTTCTTACAACGACGGCGGAAAAACCCGAAACGAATACGTTGCCAGAATGGAAGACTTGGACAATTTGAAATCTGAAATCTTAAATTTGAAATCTTATGCCGACTTTATAATCGTCGCCATGCACGCCGGAACGGAATACACTCATAAACCCAGGGAGGAGCAGGTTGATTTTGCCCGCGCCGCTGTTGATTTCGGCGCGGATGTGGTGGTCGGCCATCATCCGCATTGGATTCAACCGATAGAGGTCTATAGACCCACATTGTTACCCTCCCCAAGCAATGGGGAGGGTGGCCCGCCAGCAGGCGGGACAGGAGAGGTTGAACAAAAACCAATCGGCCTCATCTTCTACTCTCTAGGCAACTTTATTTTTGACCAGGAATGGTCGCAAAAAACCAAAGAGGGGCTGACGGCGCGCTTGATAATTGACAAAGGACAATTGACTAAAGCTGAATTG
>JBBUGP010000021.1:0-2596 GCA_038077895.1 Patescibacteria group bacterium | reverse complement strand
TAACCTTGACAAAGGACGATTTTTCTGTTAAAATTTGAGGATAAAAATCGATCTCATTTTTTAGACTGCTTCGAAATTTATGGAATTAGCGATGGCCGACGAAATTAAACATGTTTACGACCTCTTACGGATAAATAAGCAATTCAAACCTTTACCCAAAGAGGTAACTTCGTTTTCCAAAAAAGCCGATCAGCCGGTTGCTTTGCCCGTGGCGGGAATTGTCCAAACAGTCGCCGAAGGGGAATTTATCGCGAAGCAGCGCGAGGCTTCCCCAAAGCCGCAAGCGCGGGCGCAAGTCGGATTGCTGCAACGCGACTTCGTAAAGTATCCAGTCATTTTCGCTTTGTCTTTCGCTTTTTTTTATTTTTTTCTGAACTTCGGTGCGTATTCAGACAAAATCTCCGCGTTTTTCTCCAGATTTTCCGCCAAGTCCGCGCCTATCGAACAAAAAATCGAAGGCCGGGTTTTAGGAGTGTCCACGCCGGATTTTGAAGCTTGGGTGAGAAAATATTTTTATCAGGTCAACACGCTGGATTCCATAGCCGTCAATTCCGATTATGATTGCGACGGTTTGACGAATTACCAGGAATTTCAATTAGGCACCAACCCGACCAAGCTTGATACCTCAAACGACGGCTTTACCGACGGCCAGGAAATCTTGAACGGCTACGATCCTTTGGGCGACGGCAGGCTAAAAACTCGTCAGGAGGACACGCTTTCGAAATGGGATTTGCAGGAAGTCAGCAACCGTTTGGCTTATTGCGCGTTAAAAACCGTGTCCGCCGGCCCGGCGCAACCCTCTAATCTGCCCCTTTTAAACTACGATTTTAATTCCCAGGGCCAGCTGACTATTCCCAAGCTCGACGTGACCGCGCCGCTGATTTGGAGCAAGAGCCCGGATGATTTTACCTCCGATTTGGAAAAAGGCGTTATCCATTATCCCGGCACTTCGTATCCGGGCCAAATGGGCTTGAGTTACATTTCCGGTCATTCCTCCAATTACATTTGGAGCCAATCGGCTTATTCGCATATTTTTTCGCGCCTCAACGAACTTTCCGCCGGCGATGAAATTTTTATCAGTCTGAACAAATCGGAAGGGGACAAGGTAAGTTTGCGTTACGTGGTGTTTGAGCGGCGAGAATTTTTACCGGAAGACCAAACGCAATTTGCCGCCGCTTCGCCTTATGATTCGGAAATAAATTTGTCCACTTGCTGGCCGCTGGGTTCGGTTGCCCGGCGGATGGTGGTTTCGGCGAAACTGACGGGGATATAAATTTTTAAAACAGAAAAACACTGCCGGTTTTTCCGATCTGCTTAGATGTCAGACATATGCCCGGTAGAAGCACTTCGACTTTAGGCTTTTGCTTCGCGTCTTAAGCTATTTTAGATGACGCAAGCGAATAAAACGCGGAAAAGGGAATAATCAGATGAGCGGCGCCTAAAAACGCGAAGCGTCGAAGTCCTCTACCGGGTATGCGCATCTCGTAAAAACCGGCAGTGTTATTGATGGGCATGACATTGACAAATTGACAAATTTTTTCCACGTCTTACAATGAAGGGACTTATAAGTTTTTTGTTTTTCCCGAAAATTCGTCATTAATTGGTGAATTTTCGGGAAAGTCCAAAACTGGGGGAGAAATGAAACAAGGCAATAGGCTGAGCGTATTACAGCAGCCGAACCTGTACCTTATACAGAACCGGACGGATGCCGAGCCTCGCCCGCTTTTCAGCGAGATTTTGGATCCCCGCCCTTCCGGCGTTGTCGCGCAGTTGTTTTCAGTGGCCCTGCATTGCTTGTTCGTGCTTGTGCTTTTGATTTTTGGGATGCTTCGAGTTGAACCATTTCCCAAATTCAAGCTACGCAATACGATGCCGCTGTTAGTTCCGCTGGAAGAATCCAGCCACCGTCGAAAAATCCCCCTATTTAAGACAGAGGTTAAGGTGATGGAAGGAGGGGGAGGTGGTGGCACTCGTTTGACCACACCCGCATCTCGAGGCAGACCGCCCCGACCCGCTCCAAAGCAGTTTATTCCACCGTCACAGAAAAACACCAATCTACGGGCGCAGCTCTTGGTTGTCCCGACAATCGTCGCGGATTTTAATCCGTTGAAAGATAATCAGAATTTGTCGGTTCTTGGCCTACCAAACATCCAGGCACTCGGTCCGCCTTCTGACGGACAGGGATCTGGCGGCGGCATTGGCACAGGCGACGGGACGGGTCTTGGCGAAGGTATGGGACCAGGATGGGGTCCGGGCAATGGGGGCGGCAAGGGCGGCGGAACAAGAGGTCACAAATTGACTCTGACCGGCGGTATTACCGCGCCGCAACTGATTTCGCGAGTTGAGCCGGAATACACTCCGGCCGCATACGAGGCCCGCTTACAGGGCAAAGTGACCCTAAAGATCGTGGTCGGGGTTTCTGGAGCGGCCCAGGTTATCCAAGTTGTGAAAGGCTTGGGGATGGGCTTGGACGAAAAGGCCGTCGAAGCCGTGCGGCAGTGGCGTTTTCGGCCAGCAACTCGTGAAGGCCAGCCCTTCGCCCTAACCGGAATGGTTGATGTATATTTTCGCCTTGAGTGAGTTTGACCGCAATCTT
>JBBUGP010000020.1:1255-3962 GCA_038077895.1 Patescibacteria group bacterium | reverse complement strand
ACGCTTTTCGCGTGGCAACCGGCTCCGAGCTTGCGTAGTCGACTTTAAGCGGCGTCATAAAATTTTTGGATTTGAAAACCGAGGGCTGATTTAACTTTGGCGGCGCGCTGATTTTAGCGTTCACCGCTTCGTCCGCATCGCCCAATTCTTTTAAAGCGCTCTTCAACTCTTCGGAATTTAAAGCCCGGCCGTGCCAGCCCTCATGGTTTTCCAAAAAAGAAACGCCCTTACCTTTGACGGTTTTGGCGATAATCATAGTCGGTTTGCTCTTTTCTGAGTCAGTCCCGCCGCGCGCCGTGGCACGCTCGAATGCGGATTGAACTTCTTCAAAATTATGTCCATCTTTAACTTTTATAACCTCCCAGCCAAACGCGGAAATCCTTTTTTCATAGGCTTCCAAATTCCATCCATGCATCGTTTCCCCGCACTGCCCAAGACGATTAACATCTATTATGCCGATTAAATTATCCAATTTATAATGGCTGGCAAGCTCTAATGCCTCCCAAACCGAGCCCTCGGCCATTTCGCCATCGCCAAGCAGGACAAAAGTTTTATAGGGCAGTTTATCCAAATATTTTCCGGCCAGAGCCATCCCTACACCAACGGAAAGTCCTTGACCCAACGAACCTGTGGCCGCCTCGGCATAAGGGAATGCGACCGTAGGATGGCCCTCTAGCTCGCTTCCGAATTTTCTGAAACTTAAGAGGTCTTTTTTTGATAACCTCCCGGCTGCCGCGTATAGAGAATATAAAAGCGGCGCGGCATGACCCTTTGAAAAAATCAACCGATCGTTGTTGCGTAAAGCGGGGTTTTTGAGATCAAAACGAAACACCCCGCCAAACATCAATCCTACCATCAGCTCCACGGCCGAAAGCGCCGACGTCGGATGTCCTGATCCGGCTTGCGTACACATCTTGAGGACGCTGGACCGGACAAATTTGGCAATTTTTTCCAACTCTTTTGTTTCCATAAGGTAATCAGAATATACAGTTTCTAAATTATTATATCCGGGATATAATAGGTCGTTCGGTCGAAAAGAAACAGGGTTTCTTTTCCCTCTCACTCCTAATTATAGCAAATAACCCAAATAATGTCCGCGATCTCCGCGGATGGGAATCTTCAAGGGGGCAACCCCTTGAAGATTCCCATCAATCACGGCACGATTCCGTATCCAAAAATCTCAAAATTTGCTATACTAATCTTGCATAGGAGGTTACATGCACGTAGCCGGGATTCATATAGGTTGGGGTTTGATTGTGCTAGTCCCCGTCTGTCTCATTGTCGCCCACATGTTTACCTATGGGCGCCGTGGGAGACTTTGGTCCGGTATTGCTGGCGCCAAACGCCTTTTTTGACGGCGAACCCCACCAGATTCCTTCCGCTATTTTTTTCTCTCCGCTTCGGCGGTTTTTTTATCCAAGAGGCGGTCTCAAAACCTTCCTCCCTGTCATCCTGAACTCAAGTGAAGGATCCCATGTTATGAGATTTAGCGACGAGATTCTTCGCGGAGTTTACCCCACACACGGATAGCGGGGATCAGAATGACGAGGAAATTTAGGGTTTTGAGACTACTTCTAAAAATAATTTTTATCTAAAAGCTCTTTGAAAAAAATATCCAACACTTCACCGCTCATCGCTTTAATTTCGTCCATGGAAAACCATTTCCATTCCAGATGATCGTCGTCGATTTTTGGTTCCCCTTCGATTTCTCCTTTGTAAGTCAGCCTTACCACATGCCTTCCGAAAACTCGCAAAATATCCTGCGCGCCGACCAAAACCGGCTCGCCGATATAATTAAGATTCACCTCCTCTTTTATCTCTCGCCTTAGATTATCAATAAGCGGCGAACCGGGATCGATCCGACCGCCGACAATATCCCACTTTGGCCCAACCTCGGGATATTTTTTTGGCGAACGCCGGACCAACAGATATTTGCCGTCGCCATTTTTTAACAAAATTTTTACGCCGACTTGGAGTTCCATAATTTCGAGTTAATATTTATTTTTATATCAGCATGCTAACACGCTGATATAGTCAATCAAAAAACGATTTCTCAAACCCGTTTATAAATTAGTTAGAAAATAATCTATCGTTTGCCGCAAGCCAACTTCTAATTTAATCTTCGGCTCCCAGTCGAGCTTGTCCTTCGCAAGCGTTATATCCGGCTTTCGCTTTTTAGGATCGTCCTGCGGCAGTGGTTCGTGCACGATTTTTGATTTTGATCCGGTTAAGGCGATAATTTTTTGAGCGATTTCCAAAATTGTGAGCTCGGTTGGATTACCCAAATTTACCGGACCAATGATCGCAGGCAGATTCAACAGCCGATACAGGCCCTCTACCGTATCCGAAACGTAACAAAACGATCTCGTCTGGCTGCCGTCGCCGTAAATCGTGATGTTGGAGCCTGTCAGGGCTTGCGTGATAAAATTGGATACAACCCGTCCGTCATTTTTGGCCATTTTTGGGCCATAGGTGTTAAAAATCCGCGCTACTCGGATATCCACACGGTGCTGGCGGTGGTAATCAAAAAACAAGGTTTCAGCCACGCGCTTGCCTTCGTCATAGCAGGAACGAATGCCGATCGGATTCACGTTGCCCCAATAACTTTCCTTTTGCGGATGCTCTAGCGGGTCGCCGTAAATTTCCGAAGTCGAAGTTTGCAAAATCCGGACGTTATTTTTTTTCGCAAGCTCAAGCATATTAATTA
>JBBUGP010000020.1:0-1245 GCA_038077895.1 Patescibacteria group bacterium | reverse complement strand
GGTATTAGCTTTCACGGTTTTTACCGGATCGTGCTGATAATGAATCGGCGAAGCCGGGCAGGCCAGGTTATAAATTTGATCGATTTTTTTTTGATAAGTTAGAGGCTCGACAATATCGTGCTCGACAAATTCGAAATTTTTGTTGCTCATCAGATGCTCGACGTTTCTGCAAGAACCGGTAAAAAGATTGTCCAGACAAACCACCTTTTCGCCCTGTTTGATCAAAAAATCGCACAGATGACTGCCGATAAACCCAGCACCTCCAGTAACAAGTATTTTCATAAGATGAAATTGCCTTAATTCTTTAAAGCTCTAAAATTTAACAACCTGCGAATCCTTGGAAATCACTAATTGGCCATTAAAAATTTTCTTCACATCTTGTTTTATCACCTTGGGTTTATCGTTATCGTATAAATGCGCTAGCACCAATTTTTTTACTCCGGCCCGAGCGGCCACCAATCCGCATTCAAAAGCCGAAAGATGGTTGGGTCTTGGGCCCTGCAGCTTCAACATTTTCCTTGATACGGACATTTCACAAAGCGCAAGGTCGGCGAATCGAGCAAGTCGGATCAATTTTCTTGAAAAACCGCTATCACCGCTATAAAAGAAGACTCTGCCGGCAGTTTCTACCCTGTAAGCGACCGAATGAAAATACCCCGGCACATGCGGGACGAGTGCAGAGAGAACCTTGAGCCCTTCGACTGTCCGGTGGGTGTTGCCATATTCAAAAACTCTGATCTTGAATCCCAATCTCACACTATTCGCTTCCGGGAACATAATCTCTTTTAATTTTCGGTAGTGATCTTTAAAACCTTTATACGCGTGAATGTATAATGGCTTTGTCCTTTTTGTCTTTGGATAATACAATCCGGAAACGTACAAAGATTGCAATAAACTCGGCAAATGACCAATATGGTCGGCGTGAGGATGGGTAATGAAAATGTGGTCGAGCTTTTGGATATCAAAACCGACTTGCAACAACCCCTCCCCCGCGCCCCAGCCACAATCGAAAAGCAGTTTTTGCCGGCCCGTTTCAACCAAAAATGCCGGAGCTCTTCGCTCTTTTCGAATCACTGCCGTTCCCGAACCAATAATGGTTAATCTCATAACCGGTTGTTTAGCGTAAACTTTCATACTCCATTACTCTACCGTAATAAAGTATTATAATTTTCAAAAAAATTACAAATAATGAATCCTTATTCCCAGTTTCTTCGCCGTATCATGCTCGTCCCGCGCGCCGCGCGA
>JBBUGP010000019.1:0-1086 GCA_038077895.1 Patescibacteria group bacterium | reverse complement strand
ACTAGGGAGATTGATTCGTTCTTTTCTTCCTTCGGTATCAAACTCAAAGTTGGTGGGGGCAAATGTTCTATCGCTATCCTCAAGTGTAATATCGGAGGATCAAGGCGCGTCTTGAGTGGCGCGCTTTTCTATTTCTTTTCTTTAATCTCCATCTGTAATTTAGTTATTAGTCCAGAGAGAGTAAGACCCTCGAATTTTTCCGTACGGCCTTCGGCGGTGAGCGTTTGACTCGCGATCTCTTTATCGCCAATCACTACGAGGTAAGGAATTTTTTGCGTTTTGGCGATTTTGATTTTTTTCCCGAGTGTTTCGTTGTCTAAATTGATTTCCACACGCACACCGGCGTCTCTCAATTCATTAAAAACTTTTTGGGCGTAAATATTATGTTTCTCACCAAGCGGCAGAATCGCCGCTTGCACCGGCGCCAGCCAGAGCGGCAGCGCGCCACAGTATTTTTCCAGTAAAAGGGCGACCGTCCGTTCAATGGAACCGATAGACGAGCGATGAATGACAATGGCTTCCTGTTCCCGCCCGCGCGCGTTGGTGTAAATCAGCTTAAAACGTTTAGGCATCACAAAATCATACTGCACGGTGAAAGCCGTTTCCGCCTGGCCGCGCGCGTCCTTGATTTGAATGTCAATTTTCGGTCCGTAAAACGCCGCTTCATTCTCAACTTCTTTAAATGGCCCTTCCTGACGTTTAAGCGTCTGCCGCAAAATTTCTTCGGCCCGATCCCAAGCGGCGTCGTCTTTGTAAAATTTCTGATCGTCAGTCCGGTTGCCCAAAGATAATTGATACCAAAAATCTTCGCCTTTTTGAAAACCAAGAGTTCCCATAGCGAACGAAATAAGATCCAGCGCGCCCTGCACCTCGGTGGTCGCCTGATTTTCATCGGCACAGATAATGTGCGCGTCGGCGAGACAAAACGAACGGGCGCGAATCAGGCCGGTTAAAACGCCGGAGAGTTCGTAGCGGTAAAGTTTGGCTAATTCCGCAATTCGCAGAGGCAGCTCGCGATAACTGTGCGGCGCAGAAAGATAAAGTTCAAAGTGATGCGGGCAAGTCATCGGCCGGAGCATAAATTGT
>JBBUGP010000018.1:0-2012 GCA_038077895.1 Patescibacteria group bacterium | reverse complement strand
TAAGTTTCCTTCATTGATTCCCAGGCGCTCGCGCCGACGCGCGTGAGGAAAAGTAGACCGGCCCAGATGAGCCAATTGGTGGAAGTAAGCCAGGCGATCGGCAAAGTGGCGAGACCGACAATCATCAACCCGGCCGTTAAAATTTCTTTTTCACCCCATCGTTTATCCGCTAGCCAGCCGAGCGGATATTCAATCAGGACAAACGGCACCAGCATAATTGTAAAAATCAAACCAATTTTTTCCCACGAAAAACCGAGGTTGTTATGTAAGTGAAGCGGCAGATAAATCACCATCACGAAAAAAAATAAATTAAGCAGAAAATCTAATTTCAAAATTCGCCGCAGATTCGGATTGTTTAATTTTTTAGGAGCGGCAAAATTTACCGTCACTAAAACTGACCGGTCAAACTTAAAAAAAAGTTGATATAAGAGAGGTAAAACGGCGATAAAACAAAGAAAATAAATAAAGCGAAAATCTTTGAAATAATCAAGCGTCGCACCGCTCACCAAGGGCGCAAAGAGAACGGCGGCATTGATGATGGTCAAATAACCGCCGCGAATGCGGCCGGTAGCCGCGTCGCGGGAAGCTTGTTCCAGTGCCAAATCTAAAAGAAAACTAAGACCAACGATCGCTGTATAAACAAAAATAAACGAGACCAATTGAACGGTCGACAGACTGATAAAACTTAAACTAAGATAGCCGCTGGCTAAAATCAACCCCAGCCAGCAACTCAGTCGTCGCCAGCCAATTTTTTCTATCAAGTGAAAACGGGTCAGGATTAGAATCAAACCGCCGCCGCCAATCGCCGCCGCCGCGTAGATCAATCCGAGCCACTTATCACCGCCGACCAGCCGACTCAAGAATGACGAGTTGACATAATAAGACAACGCAGCACTGAAGGTGAGAAAAAATCCGGCGAAAAAAATTTTTCGTTTAATCATGATTCTAAACCTCAATCAACACCGGTAAAACGAGCGGCCGATGATGGGTCTTTTGAAACAGATATTTGCCGATTTCGTCGCGGAGCAGGTTTTTAACATAATCAAAATTAATCGGATGCATCCGGTTAGTCGCTTCTTCTATTTTATGTTTGGCCATCATTCTGGTTTGCCGGAGTAAATCTTGGGATTCTTTAAGATAAACAAAGCCGCGCGAAATGATGTCCGGCGATTTAATCACTTGGCCGGTTTTGACATTAACAATCGCGATAATCACGAAAATGCCTTCTTGGGCGAGCATCACCCGGTCGCGGATGACGATTTCTTTCACATCGCTGTTGCCGCTGCCGTCCACCATCACCACTTTGCTGGAAGCAGTTTCTTTAAGCGCCGCGATTTTCTGTCCGTCATCAGTGATTTCAATAATCATTCCGTTATCCGGCACGACGATATTTTTTTCCGGCAGGCCGAGAGAAATCGCCAATTCTTCATGCTGGCGTAATTTATGATGCCAACCATGGATGGGAATGAAAAATTTCGGCTTGATTTTCCGATGCAACCATTCAATGTCGCCGCGGTTTCCATGGCCGGAGGAATGAATATAAACTTCCGAAGTGCGATAACTAATAATGTTCGCGCGCTGGCGCGCGATATTATCTTTCAACCGTTGCACGGTAATTTCATTGCCCGGAACGATAGATGAAGACAAAAGCACAGTGTCGCCCTTTTTGAACCGGAGATATTTGTGAGTTTTAGTGGCGATCCGCATTAGAGCGGCAAACTCCTCACCCTGCGCGCCGGTCGCGAGAATCATCACTTTATCATCGGGATAATTCCCAATATCTTGAGCCGCAATAATCGTTCCTTTTTTGACCGTCAATAGGCCGGCCAACTCCGCCACTTCCACATTAGTTTTCATACTTCGGCCCTCAATCACGATTTTTCGCCCATACTTTTCGGCGAAGCCGATAATTTTAATCATCCGTTCCAATTGCGAGGCGAAGGTGCCGATAAATAGACGGCCTTTGATATTTTTAATAATCTGCTCAATATTTTTATGGGTTTCGCGTTCGG
>JBBUGP010000017.1:12735-16451 GCA_038077895.1 Patescibacteria group bacterium | reverse complement strand
TTATGATTGGATATCTTTCTAAAGTTCAGAAAGAACCCCGGCCACGGGCAGTGGCAAATTGCAGAATCTTGGGCCAAAAGCCTAAGGAGGGAATATGAAAGATACCGAAATTACCATCAACGAGGCATTGGCGCTCGTTGGCTGTCTAAACGGCGCAGAAGCCGTGAGGGCGGTCTTGCAAGGCCGAGAGCTTAAACCGCTGGAACACGGCGACATCGCTCTGGGACAGGTCATTGCGGCTGTCAGCAGGCTGGGCGGCGAAGAAAGCTTTCTTCGGCTGCTTTCCGCGCACAAACTGAAGATCGTCTGGCGCGAGGAACCGGGTGAAGAGCCGGCACCGCTGATGAGTGCCGTTATTACAGAATTGCCGGCACCGCTTTTCGACTCTCACGGCCGCCGCATCCCGCCAAAGGGTCTGCTGGCGAAGGTGTGCGTTCCCAATCGCGGTTTCCATATCGAACAGCCCACCACGATCGATTACGCCGCCCGTTACCGCCGCTTTGAAGACACCGGCCTGACGGCGTTCCTTTCGGTGGAGGAATTCGAGGGACGCGCAGAGCAACTTCTCGAACAGCTCCGCGAGGATAAGTTGCTTGCCAGCGTGCTCAATGGTGTCTACTTGCCCATCATTGTCCCCAAGACCGTAATCGGGGACTACGGCAAGTCGCTGGAAGAGTTCGTCCTGGCGGCGAAGCAGTCCTACCGCGGGCAGTACCCCTACTGGGGCTTCACCAACCACCGCAAGGGCGAACTGGCGAAACAGATCACCATTGTTCCCGGTTGCCGGCACGAGCAGCTCGTCGCTGCAATCGCCGAAAGTACGGTCGTCGGGATTTACTTCCCCAATCCCTTGCAGGGCTTCTCGGTTGACGCCCAGCGGGGGCAGATGGCCACGCTTCCCGAAAGTTTCCAGCTTTCCGGCGGCATTGACACGAGCATGGCCTGGGTGATGTATCCGGACGTTCTCGCCCGCGATGCCAATATCCCCTATTACGACTGTTCTGCCCTCCAAGGGCTGTCGTTCGCTTATTCGCTGTACTTCGGGGCCGACGACGCCCTTGCTTACTTCGACAGCAGGGGCAACCTCGACGATGCCTGTGACATCTATTCGGGCGGTTTGCTCTTCGTCGGGTAGTCCATCGGTCTTCGGGTTTTGGTTCCTCACCTCATTTTACTAGGCGCAGACGCTTTTCAGTCCGCGCCTCATTTTTTTATAATTTAAAAAGTTACACGGTTTCTCGGTCGAGAAATCGTGTAACATTCTAGTTCTGGGTATTTTATTTTTTTGAAAGCCGGCAACTGTTACGGTTTGGTGGTTGTCGCTTTTTTTTGCAGGCCGGCGGCATCGGATTCGCCCGGCTCCGGCACGGCCGGCGGGCGGACGGGAAGGGGCGGAAATTTATCTTGCACATCGGCTCCAAGCACGACCACAAAGTCGGGTTCGGGTTTGACAAGTTCTTTTAGATACGGATAATCAATGCCTTCAACCGCGTTCAGTTTGGATTTAAGATAGGCATGGGTTTTGGGTTTTTGGCCGTTGGAAAAATCATAGATCACCGTTTTAACCAACTGTTCTTTGCCCGGATAATTTATGGCAGTTATGCCTTGGTTAAAAGGTATCAAGACAATCGCGGCTCTTTGGGCAAGCGACGGAACCTTGGTGCCGTTTTGGAATTGAATTTTGGCCGATTCTTTAATCAGCCAGCCGTTTTCAAATACCTCGGCCGCGAATTGGTGAATGTCCTGTTGGGTTTTGCCCCAGCAGGGAATTAAAACATAAGCCCCGGTAATATCGTCAATATCCGAGCAGATTAAGCCGGTTTCTGGGTCCAGGGAAACTGAGAGAATATTTTCGGCGCTAGCATCCTTCGTCAAATCATACAGCCTCTTGGCTTCCCAAGGTTCAAGATTGGTTTTAAAGTGATCGGCAAAGTTGGTAAGCAAGCGGTTGATTGTGCCCAAATCCGAGCCAAAGTGAAGTTTTGCCACTTTGTCTTTTATTGCCGCCAAAATCTGCTGCTGGCGCCGGCCGCGGGAGAAATCCGAACCTTCGCCGTTTGTGCCGTGGCGGCTGCGGGAAAATTGCAAAGCCCTTTCACCGTCCATATGCTGAAGGCCTTTTTCAAATTTTATCGCCGGCAGGTAGCCATAACGCGAATCGGGGTAAGCCGAGTCGGTAAAAGCGTTTTCCACGTTTACGTCTATTCCACCCAGATCATCAACAGCCTGTTTGAATCCGGCGAAGTCCACGAGCGCGTAGTAGGGGATGTTCTTTCCGGTCAGTTCTCCCATAACTTGTAATGCCCATTCGGCGCCCAGGCCCTCTTTTTTCATTTCGCCGTAAGCATAGGCGGAATTGATTTTCTTCAAATCAGAACCAACAGGAAGCTTGACCGCGTAATCGCGGGGAATAGCCAGCAGGGCGATTTGAGTTCCTTGGTCGGAATCGGGCCGAATGGTGGCCAGAATCATAGTGTCGGTTAAAAGCGAGCCTTGGTGGCCTGCGCCGCCGATGCCTAAAAGCAAAATATTCACTTCGCCTTCCGACTCACCTTCAAGCTTTTTATCGCCAGCCGTCAGCAGCTGGCCGAAACTGGCGATAAAAGAGAAAGGATTTTTTCCAAAAATTTTTCCGCCCCAGGCCGTTAAATTAAATATTCCGTAGACCAAAGCGGCGCTCGCGAGAAGGAGGGCCAGCGTTGTCCAAAACTTTTTTTTGGGCAAAGCCAATTTTCTCGAAACTCTGTCCCGCTGCGGCTGCCGGAGGACTGGACGGGAAAAATCCCGGTTGTCGGGAATTTGTCTTTCTCCGAAAAAGTCATTGGGTTTTTGCCGGACGGAATCTACCGATAAATTATGGATGTCTTCTTCGAACATAAATGTCTAAACAATAGAAATCCGAATTTCGAAACTCGAAATCCTAAACAAATGATGGAATACCAAATTTCAAGCACCAAATTTCACTCTTACTGTCATTGCGAGGGAGCGGAAGCGACCGAAGTCATCCCTTCGGGAGATGTCCCGAAGGGACACAATCCCGTTTTTTCTTAGCCGGGATCGCCACGTCGCCTCTCGCCAAGCTCATGGCTCCTCGCGATGACAATCTTGTTTAGGATTTGGAATTCAAGCGAATTTCGAGCGTTGTATTTGTAATTATACCAGATTGTTTTCGGCTTACCTAGTCTTAGTCTTCCTTTATTAGGAAACTTGCGAGCTGCCAAAAATCTTCAAGGGGAGGGGGTCTAAAAGACCTTGCACAAGCCGCTCTTTTTCTGATACATTAGTGGAAGCTGGCTTTTTAACCCACTACATTTGAGAGACAATTAGCTCAGTCTTGCCCTGTTAGACGTTTTGGACAATTAGCTCAGCTGGTTATCCCAGTAGCAGAACTCGGCTGAAGCCTCGTTCGCTACGGGACAAGGAGCGCTTAATTTGTCCGTTTACGTTTACCCCGTATATATTTGGACGCGTAGCTCAGTTGGTTAGAGCGTTCGATTCACATTCGAAAGGTCACAGGTTCGAATCCTGTCGCGTCCACCATATTGAGTCCAAATTCAACAGGGCAAGCATTGCAGAGGCCGCTGGCCTGCCCCGTAGTCAACCGAAGGTTGTACTACGGGGGTTCGAATCCAGTATTGTCCACCAGATGGTGCGGGGTGAAAATCCTGTCGCGTCCACCATATTGAGTCCAAATTCAACAGGGCAAGCATTGCAGA
>JBBUGP010000017.1:8734-12635 GCA_038077895.1 Patescibacteria group bacterium | reverse complement strand
AATCCTGTCGCGTCCACCATATTGAGTCCAAATTCAACAGGGCAAGCATTGCAGAGGCCGCTGGCCTGCCCCGTAGTCAACCGAAGGTTGTACTACGGGGGTTCGAATCCAGTATTGTCCACCAGGTCTAACAGGGTTATTACCGGGCTTGCGCTCCTTTCTTTGTAGGCGTATAATTGAGCCTAGCCTAGTCTCGTCAGTTAATCTTTTTTGAAACATAAAAATGGAAACCGCTCCAAAAAACGAAAATGTCAGTTTCTTAGGTTCTATTTGGTATTTCGTTTGGGATTTCCTTAAAGTTTTTTTAATCGCCCTGGCGATCATTATCCCGGTGAGGTTTTATTTATTCCAGCCCTTTATCGTTACCGGCCAATCAATGCAGCCGACTTTTCACGATGGGGAATATTTGATTATTGACGAAATTTCCTATCGTTTTAACGAGCCTGATCGCGGCGACGTTGTGGTTATCCGCTCGCCGCAAGACACATCCCAGTTTTTTATCAAGCGCGTAATCGGTTTGCCCGGCGAAACCGTGGAAATAGCCAATGGCAAGGTTGTAATCAAAAACAAGGATCACTCGGCGGGCTTGACGCTTCAAGAAAGCTATCTGCCGGAAAACGCCGCGACCTTCGGCAACTCCCGCGCAACCTTAAGCTCTGAACAATATTTCGTGCTTGGCGACAATCGGATGGCCAGTTCCGACTCGCGGGTTTTTGGTCCGATAAAAAAAGATAGCATTGTTGGCAAGGTGTTTTTGCGGGCTTTCCCTTTGGACAAATTCAATACTTTTTTCGCTCCCCAATATTCATATTAGCGAGCTTTTTGAGGGGAACCCTCGGCAAAACGGCGTGGCTAGAAAAGAGTTGTGGTCGGAAAATTGAGCCAAATTCGGATAAGGATAATGTCCATCCACGCCGAAGGTCCCCCTCGAACCAAAAGCATTTTTTCTCAAATGTGTAAGTTTGTAGATTTTTTAAATTTATCCACCCTTTGTGCCGAGACTGAAAAAAATCCAAGCCGTCAACGAGGATATTCGGGTCGTGAACAACGCTTCCCCAGTCGATCTTATTCCCGGAGATATTTTTTCTTCCAATCTGGTGCTGTCGAAAATTCATAGGGTCGCCCAGAATTTTGGATACCTGCGAGTGGAAACCAGCCCGGTGGAGGTGATGGAGTTTTTGGAATCCCGCCACCAACTGTCCGATATAAAGCCGGATAGATATATCCACATCGACGCGACTTCAAAAAAATACGGCTTACGGTCGCACAATTTTTTAAGCGTCTTGCGAGCTTACTCGACAGGCCGGGTATTTGAACGCGAAAAGGTTACCAAATGGTATTACGTCGAACCGGCTTTCAATCTGGATAAAAATATAGTTTCCCACCTTTACGAGTTTGGGATAGCGCATTTTGGCGAACCGACTTCTATGTCCGACGCCCATTTAATCAGCATGCTCAAAACCCTGCTGGAAGAATTTGGCATCAACGACGTGGTTTTTGAGATCAATAGCAAGGGTTGCGATACTTGCCTGGCCTATTACCAAGAAGTGCTTTCTGATTTTTTGCAGCAGAATAAATATAATTTTTGCGCCAACTGCCAAAAAACATTTGGCCGCGAAGCCGTAGGATGCCCTCACGGCGAAGCCTCCGGCTTGTGGCAGGTGTTTAACTGCGCCGGCGAGCAGTGCCAGTCGATTTTAGACAATGCACCACAGATCATCGATCATTTAGACACTCCCTGCAACCACCATTTTACCGGTTTATTGGAAACGCTTGACGAGTTGGAGATTCCTTATCAGCTTAACCCAAAACTTTTTGGCAGCCACTGGCTCTCCCATACTATTTTTCGGGTAAAAGTCCAATCTGCCGGAAGCGATATTCCCCGAGAAACGAATTTGGGCATCGGAGGCAGGCATAACTGTTTTGTTTCAAGGATTACCGGCCAGGGAATCCCGACCTTGGCTTTTTCCGTGCCCTTAAGCGTTTTGGGAAATTTGGTTTCAGGTTACGGCGCCGCGCCGAAGCCGGAAAGAATTGCCGACGTGTTTTTGATAAACTTAAGCGAGCTGGCGGCCAAGAAGAGTCTGCATTTGTTTTTGGATTTGTGGAAAAACCACATCAGCTGCGCCGAACAATTCGGCGAAAACGGGATTAAGAATCAATTTAAGATGGCGGAGAAAAAGGGTTGCCCGATAGCTTTAATCGTCGGCCAGAAAGAAGCTTTGGAAGACAACGTGATTTTGCGCGACGTCCGCTCCGGCATTCAGGAAGTTTTTTCTTACGACCGGATAGTTGAAGAAGTCAGAAAGCGTCTGCAGGAATAATATTAGGACTTTCGCGCTTGCCGTCCTGCCGCTGCGGGACGGCCTAGAGATCTCTTTGGAGATCTTTTTTTATTAAGTTTTTTTAACAGAACTGTCTTTAGGGAGAGTAAAAAAACAACCGCAGGCGCGTTTCGCAACGCATGCCTGCGGTTCTTCCCAAGCTCGCTTGTGGAACTTGAGGGGACGGGTACAAAGGAGAAGGAGCTAAACAGTCTGTGGCGGAGCGGAGGTTTTTGGGTTAAGTCGCGGTGCGAGAAAACACAGCACCTGCAGAAACAACTCAAGGTTCTGTTCACCGAGTTGCGCGCCGCCGCATACGTACACCTGTGTCTTTGCGCCTCCGCGCTTGCGGTTAACTGTCGTGTACCAGGTGTAGCGTACCGAGTGATTGCCCGGTAGGGAGTTGAAGCGGCGGAGCAGAACGTGCTTGGAGGTAGTGTTGTAGAAAGTGACGGAAATTTTGGTCGGCGGTTCGTTCAGAATCAGCTCACCCCAGAACTGTGAGACTTCGTCTATCGACCTGATCTGCCTGTCTATCTCCAGCCACTCCTTATTACTATCTTCGTTTATCTCTGGCACAACGCGCCAGCCCCGCGCTTTCAGCCTGTCTTCTTCATCAAACTCCGCTTCGGAAGCCATGAAGGCAGTGTATTTCACAGACCTCAACTTTAAAGTCATCATTGAATTTCCTCCTTCGGTTCCGGAACATGCCGGAGCTATAGCAACACTTGGCAGTTGCCAGCCGGGTGTGATTCATCCAGCCGATGCTAAATGAATCGGCTAAATTATATCACAATTATATCTTTTTGTCAAGAGTTTTAATTGAAGAAATTGACCTATGTTCCTGAATCTGTTATATTTGAAAAAGCATTTAATATTATTTTTTTGAAAGTGAGGTGAATTTTAAGTGGTCGAAGTAAAAGTTAAGGATGGCGAGTCGTACGAAAATTTATTGCGCCGTTTTACCCGAAAAGTCCAGCAAAGTGGCGTCCTGATTCGGGCGAGAAAGCTAAGATTTCATCAAGCGCCGAAATCTAAAATGATTCTGCGCCAAAGCGCCTTGAAAAGAGCGGAATTGCGCGAAAAACGGGAAGAGCTGAAGAAATTAGGCAAAATCGGCTATCAATCTTTCGGTCCCCAGCGCGGAAGTGGGCGAAGAAGGTAAAAATAAGAATTGGTATCTAAATAAACATTATTTTTTTGCTTAAGTCATCTATCTATCAAAAACTTGAAAGTGATTTATTGTCGGCGTTGAAACGAAAAGAAGCCTTTGTCGTGAAGGTTTTGCGTTTCCTAAAATCTAACCTTGATTCCGCCGAAAAAGACAAGCTGGCGCCTTTAACCGACGAAGAGGCGATGAAAGTTATCCAGAAAAGAATCAAGCAATCCCAGGACGCCAAGGAAAAATATATCTTAGGGAAAAGAGATGAATTGGCGGCAGCGGAACAATCCGAAATCGATCTTATTGCCGCTTATTTGCCCGCACAGCTTTCGGAAGTCGAGCTTGCCGATTTGGCCAAATCGGCAATCGCCGAGCTTAACGCTTCATCGGTTAAAGATTTTGGCCGCGTTATGAA
>JBBUGP010000017.1:7104-8724 GCA_038077895.1 Patescibacteria group bacterium | reverse complement strand
GTTATGAAACGGGTAATGGAAGAAGTGAAGGGCCGCGCCGACGGCGGACGCGTTAAAACCGCCATCGAGTGGCTTTTGGGCGGCAAATAGTTCCTTCCCTGACGACCTTAGACCGGATTAATAGAAATTAAAATTTAACAAATATAAAAATATGCTATTTCGCGAAATTTTTCCGGACCGTTGGTTTACCTGGACTCTGGTTTTTTTATTCGTGGCTGGAGTCATCCTAATTTCTTATCTGGAATGGGTGAATCTTGACATGGCGGCCAGCAACCTTCTAATTATTGTTAAAATGTAAAACACCGCGAAAGGCAGAGAACCAAATGTCTAAGGAGCAAATTATTGTTGGCTTGGATGTCGGCACGAGCGTGATTCGGGTGGTTGTCGGCAAATTGACGCCCGAAGAAAAAACCCCCAGCATCATCGGCGTGGGGGAAGCTTCGGCAGCGGGAATTCGCAAGGGGATTATTGTCGATGTGGAAGAGGCGGTGTCGTCGATTTCTCAAGCTTTGGAAAAGGCCGAGCGGATGACAGGCATTCCGATCGATCACGCGATTGTCTCCGTTGGCGGCGCGCACGTGGTTTGCATCGAGTCTCACGGTGTCATCGCCGTGTCACGCGCCGACGGCGAGATCACAGAGAACGACATCGTGCGGGTGGTTGACGCCTCGCAAGCCATTTCCATTCCGCCGAACCGGGAAATTCTCCACGTCATTCCAAAGACTTTTACGGTTGACGGGCAGGTCGGTATTAAAGACCCTTTAGGCATGACCGGTATACGTTTGGAAGTTGATAGCCAGATTATTCAAGTTTCCGTCCCTTTTATAAAAAATCTAACCAAGTGCATAATGCGGGTAGGGCTGGAGATAGACGATTTGGTTTTAAGCCCTCTCGCCGCCGCGCAGGCCGTGTTAACCAAACGGCAGAAGGAGTTGGGTTGCGTTTTAGTGGAGCTGGGAGCCGGCACTACCGGTTTGGTCGTGTTTGAAGAAGGCGAACTATTGCACGCGGCGATTTTGCCCATTGGCGCCTTGCATGTTACCAACGACCTGGCCATCGGCTTGCGAACAACGATTGATACGGCCGAGGTGGTGAAGCTGGAATACGGCATCGCCCAGAAGGAAAAGGTAAAAAAAGACGAAGAAATAGATTTAAGGAAGCTTGATAAAAACGAGGAGGGAAAAGTCGGCCGGCAGCACGTGGCCGAAATAATTCAAGCCAGATTGGAAGAAATTTTTAGCTTGGTGAACAAAGAATTAAAAATTCTTGGACGCGACGGCCAATTGCCCGGCGGCGCGATTCTAACCGGCGGCGGCGCGAATTTGGAAGGTATCGTGGATTTGGCTAAAAAAGAGATGCGCTTGCCCGCTTCCTTAGGCGCGCCGAAGAATATTTCCACGGTAATTGACCGCGTTGATGAACCGGGTTTTTGCACGGCCGTGGGTTTAATTTTATGGGGCAGCGAATATTCCAAGCCTGGCGGACAGATGTTTAAAAAAGTCGCTCAGAGCCTCGCCTTAGGGCAGATCTTTGAAAAAGCCAAAGGCTGGTTTAAAACAATAATGCCGTAATTTATACATTTGACCATTGACTATTGACGATTAACTATTGACGATTAAC
>JBBUGP010000017.1:0-7004 GCA_038077895.1 Patescibacteria group bacterium | reverse complement strand
ACTATTGACGATTAACTATTGACGATTAACAATCAAGAGTAAAAGTCAGACGTCAATTGTTAAATGTTAATTGTTTTCAAAATATGCGTATTAATCCGAAAATGGAAACTTTTGCCAGAATCCGGGTGATTGGCGTCGGCGGATCGGGCCACAACGCCATACATCGGATGATGGAGGTCGGCATCGATAAGGTGGAGTTCGTCGCCATTAATACCGACGCGCAGGCGCTTTTGCATTCCCGGGCGGATAAAAAAGTGCACATCGGCAGAAAAACCACCGGCGGTTTGGGCGCCGGAATGAATCCGGAAATCGGGCGAGCTTCCGCCGAAGAAAATCGGGAAGAGATTACGGAAGCCATAAAAAATTCCGATATGGTTTTTATTACCTGCGGACTGGGCGGCGGCACCGGTTCGGGCGCTTCTCCGGTAGTCGCTTCCTTGGCGAAGAAAGCCGGAATTTTGACGGTGGCGGTGGTTACCCGGCCTTTTAATTTTGAAGGGGTGAAGCGCCGGGAGATTGCCGACCGGGCTTTAGAAGAGCTAAAAGAGCAGGTGGACACGATTATTACCATTCCCAACGACAGGGTGCTGCAGATTATCGATAAAAAAACTCCGCTCTTGCAGGCTTTTAAAACCGTGGACGATGTCTTGCGCCAGGGCGTGGCCGGCATTGCCGATTTGGTGACGGTGCCGGGTTTGATTAACGTGGATTTTGCCGATGTGCGGGCGATTATGCAAAACGCCGGTAGCGCCTTGATGGGTATCGGGACGGGCAGCGGCGAAACCAGGGCGCTGGACGCGGCCCGGGCGGCTATCGGCAGTCCGCTGCTGGAGATGTCCATCGACGGGGCCAAGGGCGTGCTCTTTAACGTTATCGGGGGTAAAAGCCTGTCTATGCACGAGGTTGACGAAGCGGCTAGATTTATTACCAAATCCGTAGATCCGGAGGCGAGGATAATTTTTGGGGCGGTAATCGACGAGAGTATGGACAATGGGGTGAAGATTACCGTCATTGCCACAGGCTTTGATTCCGAAGCGGCTCCGAAAAAAACCATGGATTCCACGCGCGAGACCTCGATTATTCCCGATGAAGAGTCAATTAAGCCGCAACCTGGGTTTAACCGCCGTCCTATGTTTTCCACAAAATCACTGGAAGAGAAGGAATCGGGCGACGAGGGTCAGGACGAGCTTGATATTCCCGCTTTTATTCGAAAGAAGATGAAGTGACCGCGGCTTTTTTGCCGCGGTCATCCCGGATATCCGCCTTCGGCGGATTCCGGGATGACCATTGATAAAAAACGAAATAATTTTGCCTCATGTCTGTATCATTCCTCGCCAGAAGGCGAGGTATCTTGTACTCTAATTAACGCTTTCCATAATATTAGGACCTGCGTGTTTGCGATTGCGGGGTTGCAGAGGGCAGTCCTCTGGCAAAAACCGCACAGAATCGTTGAATCTGGTCATCAGGATTACGGCTAAAAGCGCGCGTGTGTCAGAGGACTGCCCTCTGCTGCATAAGTCATGAATATGTGAAACTTTTATTAGCCGTTGAACATTCGACTTTAAAAACTTGCGCCTTTAAATTCTTTTAACTTGACAACCGCAAAACCGCCTAGTTAGCGTTACTTGGGCGATTTTTTTATTTTTAGATTTTAAAAAATGTGGATAAATTTTAGAAAATATTTTCAAATTCACAAAAAAACCAAGAATTGCTGGGTATTGACCTCCCCTACATATAGTGCTATACTTATATATAGGAACACTATATCTAGTGTTTTTTGCGAAGTCTAGCCCACAGGGGTTTTGAAATCAAAACAAAAAAGAAAATAAGTTGGCGGTTTTGCGGATAGGGTGTATTATATTTCAGTAAGGCAGAAAAAATGAGCGGTAAAAAGGTGCTTAAACCAAGCCGCTTATTATTATGACCCAAAAATTTGAGATGCCAATATACTAATGCATACGAATGATACCAATAATACGAATTCGTATGATTCGTTTCATTAGCATCCATTCGTATATTAGTATCTTTTATCCATGCAGTGTCCGAAATGTTTGCACGGTGATACAAAAGTTTTAGATTCGCGGGTTGGCACGGATGGTTACGCCATTCGCCGCCGCCGCGAATGTTCTAAATGCCGTTTCCGGTTTTCCACTCTGGAACAAATGGAAATTTTGGACCTAATCGTGGTTAAAAGGAACGGCCAGCGCGAACCGTATTCCAAAGAAAAGATAATTGCCGGTCTTAAGCGCGCTTTGGAGAAGCGGCCGATTACGCAAGAAAGTTTTAAGAAACTGGTGGCCGCCATGGAGCAGTCGATTTCCAATTCCACTTCCAGTTCGGAGATTACCTCGGAGCAAATCGGCGAGATTGTGATCAAGCATTTAAAAAAAATTGATCAAGTGGCCTATATCCGCTTCGCCTCGGTCTACCGCCAATTTAAAGATATCGACGAGTTCAAAAAAGAATTAAAAAAACTGTAGCGATGCGAATGAATGTAAATAGCATTCGAATGATGCGAATCGAATTCGCGGCATTCGAATGAAAATTTGCGTTAATCCACGTCGCTGAAACAAAAGAAAACTTATGAAATCCACTCTGCAAGAAATCCAAGCCCACGCAATTGTTGATTCGGCTCGAGAAGAGCAGATCAATCGGTCGTTTTCCCAAAACGCTTTGAAAATGATGAAGAAGCGCTATTTGCAGCCGCGCCTCGACGGCGCGCAGGAAAATCCGGCGCAAATGCTTCACCGCGTCGCCCACGCGCTGGCCGATATGGAATATAAATACGGCGCCGACGCTTCCGAGCGCGATCGGGTGGAAAAGGAATTTTTCGAAATTATGGCCAGCCACGAATACACGCCCGCCGGCCGAACCCTAACCAACGCCGGCGCCTCCACGCCGGTGGTGGCCAACTGCATCGTCTTGCCGATTCACGACAGCATGGACAGTATTTTTAAAACTTTAAAAGACGCGGCGCTTTTGCAGAAAGCGGGCAGCGGATTGGGTTTTGCTTTTTCCCATTTGAGGCCGGCCGGCTCGTTCGTGTTTCAGTCGCAAGGCATGGCTTCGGGGCCGGTTTCTTTTTTACATGTTTATAACGAAGCCTTCGGCGTCATCAAGCAGCAGGGCCGGCACGGCGCCAACATGGCGGTCTTAAACGTCGAGCATCCCGACATTTTGGATTTTATTAACAGCAAACGGGTGGAAGGGATGATTCGGAATTTTAATATTTCCGTCGGCGTGACCGACCGGTTTATGAAAGCGGTTTTAGAGCGGCCCAACGAGCTGTGGGAAGCAGAGTTTGACGGTAAAAGAATAAAGCCTCGCCAGATTACCCGCGATAAAAGCGGTGTTATACTGGAAATCAAAGAGCTCGACATTACCGCGGTAAAATTGTTCGATGAAATCGTTTCAAGCGCTTGGCATAACGGCGAGCCGGGTGTGGTATTTTTGGACACCGTCAACCGCAATAACCCGATGATAAAATTGCAGGAAATTGACGCTTGCAATCCCTGCGGCGAGCAATTTTTGCCCTGGTACGACGTTTGCAATCTTTCTTCCATCAACCTCGCCAAATTTGTCAAAGCGGGCGCGGTGGATTTCGAACGCCTCCGGCACGTTACCCGCGTGGCCATTCGGCTTTCGGATAACGTGGTGGATATTTCCGAATTTCCGGTGAAAGAAGTTAACGACATGGTCAAAGCCAACCGCCGCATCGGCTTGGGCATTATGGGTTTTGCCGATATGCTTTATCAGCTGAATATCCGCTACGATAGCGATACTGGACGCAAGATTGCCGAGCAGGTGATGGAAACCATCAATCAAGAGGCGCATAAGACTTCGCAAAAATTGGCGGAGGAGCGCGGGACTTTTCCAAACTGGGAAAAAAGCACTTATTTTGACCGGGGCTTGCGGATGCGCAACGCCATGCTGACCACGGTGGCGCCGACTGGATCTATCTCCATGTTTTTTGAAACTTCTTCCGGCATCGAACCGAATTTCGCCCTGGCCTTCACCAAGCAGGACAAGGACGGAATGAAATATTACTACGTCAACAAATATTTAGAAAAAGCGCTCGCCGACCGCGGCTTATATTCCAAGGAGCTGATGGATCAAGTAGTTTCGGAAGGCACTTTGCAGGATATCGCGGATTTACCGGAGGATATTAAAAATACGTTTCGGGTGGCGATGGATATTTCCGCCGACGAGCACATTCGCATGCAGGCGGCTTTTCAGGCGCATGTTGATAATGCGATTTCCAAAACCGTCAATTTTCCTTTTTCCGCCACTCAAGAAGACGTGCGGGCCGGTTATATTCTGGCCTGGCGATCGGGCTGCAAGGGCTGCACGGTTTACCGCGATGGAAGCCGTCAAGTGCAGATTTTAAACTTGAATAAAAACGTCAAGGATAAAAGCGAAGTGCCGCTGACCGCGCAGGTGTTCGGCTTGGAAGAGGGGGCGCAACAGAACGCCAAGGCTCCGTCCGAAGTTCAGGCGCAAGCCGAACCGGTTAAGGAATTTCGCAAACCTCTGACCACCGACGCCGCCGGCCACGGCATCATTACCCCGCGCGAACGTCCCGGAACATTGGCCGGAAAAACTTATCAGGTCAAAACTCCGTATGGCAATCTTTACATCACCATCAACGATATTCCCTGCGACGGGCCGTTTGAGGTTTTTGCCCAGCTCGGCAAAGCCGGCGGATTTTTCCATTCCCAAGTCGAGGCGATTTGCCGTTTGATTTCCTTAAACTTGCGCGCCGGCGTGCGGGCCGAAGAAGTCGTCAAACAAATCAAGGGCATCCGCGGGCCGGATCCGATGTGGAGCAACGGCAAGCCGATGTTTTCCATCGGCGACGCCATCGGGCAGATTTTGGAACAGCACCTCATCAAAAAAGAAGAAGCGAAGGGGATTGCGCCGTTGCCGTTTGAAAAAAAGCAATTGGAAGAAACCAAGCAGCCAACAATGCCGAGATTGCTGGCGACGGAGATAAAGGTGGCGGCTGGCGCGCCTTCCGGCGTGGAAGAAATTTCTTTGGCCGACTTTGGCTCCAACCCTTTTTGCCCGGACTGCGGGACGAAAATGATGATGATCGAGGGCTGCAACAAATGTCCGTCTTGCGGGTATTCTAAGTGCGGGTAGTCGCTACCTTATATTTCTCCCCAAGATATGGGGAGATGTCCCGCTCTTGCGGGACAGAGAGGTTGAAACTGGTAGCTTGTAGGAAAAAATTCTTTAAAAATTTTCCGGATTAGCTTAAAGGAAGTCGGTGCAATTCCGACGCTGTCCCGCAACTGTGATCCCCGACGGTACCGTCGGGGTAAGCCAGGTCGATTGGGCTAATCCTTTATTATCGCTTCAGTTTCTCCGAGGCAGAGAAAGGCGGTTAGGCGTTCATCGCCTAATCTCTTTTCTTGGAAAAGAGATTTTTTGTTTAAAATGAATTTTTCCTCTCCCTTGATGGGAGAGGATTAAGGAGAGGGTGATGAAATCGGTCGCGATAGCCAAAAAACTTAGAAAGGAAATGACCGAGGCAGAAAAGTTGGTTTGGTATTATCTAAAGGCAAAAAACTTTTTTGGCCTTAAGTTCAGAAGGCAAGAACCCATCGGTAAGTACATTGTGGACTTTGTATGTTATGACAAAAAACTAATCATCGAAATTGACGGCGGACAGCACGCGGAGGTTACAAGAGTGAAAGACAAATTAAGAGATGGCTGGTTGGAATCTTAAGGGTTTAAAGTGTTGAGATTTTGGAATAATGACGTCTTGCAAAATATAGAAGGAGTGACAGAGGAAATTATCAGGAATATTTAGCCCCTCCCACAAGGGGAGGGGAAACAGAGAAGTTGAAAATAAAAAAAACCGCGAGTCCGGTTAGAACTGCGGGGTGTGAGCGGCGGCCGACTGCGCGGTTTCGGCTTCCCGTTCGGCAATTGCTTTCAACTGCGTAAAGACTTGCTGGTGGCGGACTGTTAGGAAATGGAAAGCCTCTGCGTCGGGGAAACAGGTTCGCCCACCGGATTTCACGTACTCTCCCGCGCTAAGAGGGGCTTCTCCACTAGATTCCAGGAGTTTAGGTGTTGTATGCCAGTACGGTCCTGTAGCACAGGCATTGCATAATCTGTGCACATACCCTTTGTTTTTACAGGGGCCATAGATTAGGAACGGCCGCAGTTCGGCATCTGTGCTTACACGGTTGCAGCCAGTACAGCACGAGAGGTTGCGCCGAAGCAATTCGGAAATCACGACGTCCCGCAAAACCCCTTCGGCGGCTTGCCTGGTTTCCTCCGCCCTTATCCGTTTCTGTAAGGACTCCTCTTCTAATTGGTTGGCAGAGTCTTCATCGGCTTGAGCGCTGCGGTTCAAGGTTTCAAACGCAACCTCAGCCTGGGTCATTATTTCCAACGGAGTCATTTTTCCTCCTACGATGTTTTAATATATCAGAACTTTTATGCCCGGTCAAATCCACATTTACATCGGCAACGGGAAGGGAAAAACCACGGCGGCGGTGGGATTAGCCGTGCGGGCGGCGGGCGCGGGAAAAAAGGTTTTGTTTTGCCAATTCGTCAAAGCCGCTTCTGCGCGCGCGAGCGGCGAATGGCCGCTGTCGTCGGAGATTTCGGTTTTAAAATCCGTTAAAAACATCTCGGTCAAGGTTTTGGGCAAAGGCTTTGTGGGGATATTGGGCGACAGTAAAAAGCGCGTCGAGCATGTTAAGGCGGCCAAGAAAGGCTTTGAGTGGCTGAAGGAGCAGATTTTAGGTAAAAGATTTCAGGTCATAGTGGCGGACGAATTGGTTTCGGCCATTGAATTAAAACTGCTTTCGGAGAAAGAGGTGGCCATCCTGTTTTCTCTCAAAAAGAATTTTGAAGCCCTTGTGCTGACCGGGCATAAGAAATATAATGCTTTGATAGAAGCGGCCGACATGGTTACGGAAATGAAGATGTTTAAGCACCCGTATTATAAAGGGACGATAGCGCAGAGGGGGATAGATTTTTAATTT
>JBBUGP010000016.1:0-3144 GCA_038077895.1 Patescibacteria group bacterium | reverse complement strand
AAATCCAAAAGGGGATAAATCTTAAAAAGCTCTGGATTACTAATTCGAATTCCCTTTGACAAAGGACTTTTTTTGTATTAGGATGATTAATCTGCCTAGAAAACCTATTCTAGAATACAGGCAATCTAGCAGATTCTTAAACTGTCAAGGAGGATGTTAATCTTATGGATCGATCAACATGGATCCACGTCTGTCCAAGCTGGATCGCCGGGCCTCGCTCGGCGCATTCGAAATTCGGCGGCGGCGTTGTCATCGGCGGCATCAAGCGCGTCGAGGACCGCCTGCTCGCGATCAAGGAACGTTTTCCCAACGATCGCAGTTCCGGCCACGTTTTTCACGAAGTGGCCTACGGCGATCCGGTCTACGCTCACCTCAATAACCCCAACGCAATCAGTTTTGCGGATCTGCTTAAGGGTATGGAAGCCGGCAAGTACCCGTTGTGGTCCGCAATGACTTCACCGGCATTCGGTTTGCCCGGGGTGGAGAATGGGGCGATTCTGAACCCCAACCCGGAAATCGTCGCAATCGCCCACTACGGCCACACCACGGCCATCAGATGGAGCAAACTGCTCAAGAAGCTCGGTCTCGGTCTCGGCCATACTATCTGGTGGCCGGCGTTTGACTCGCGTCTCCATCGCGGACTGTTATCCAGTATGTGTGTGGAACAGGCATGGGAGAAGCTGTTCGCGTTCTGGATCCGTATTCTCCAGGCAATCCCGGACGAAGACGTTTGTGAAGAAGGTGATGTCGAACACGAGTACAAGCCTGCTGTGCCTGGCGAGCGCGACTGGATACCCACTCCGCAGGCTTCGCGAAACTTCTGCCTCGAGCTGAACCGGCGGGTTGGGCGGAAAGCCATGGTGATAAACACCGAAAGCGCCCACCCACTCATAGGTGGCTTCACCGTAAAGGAAGCGACCTCAATCCAACTCGGGATCGACGACAGGACCCCCCTGAAGGTCGATTCTCCGGGCTGTCTGTTTGACGGCCTTGTGCACGTCAATTCCGCCGAACTCGCAATAGTGCAATGGAACAGTACCGGTATCGAGATTGTCGCGGGGACTCCCGGCGACGACTCCGACTGGGCAGTCGGAGAAGGCGGTGAGGAACGGTGGGACGATCAGCAGGAAGCAGTCGGACTGCTCAACGAAACCGGCATGGTAATCGCTGCTGAGCACGACATCGACCCGTCGGGTGAGGACCCGATGGAGTGCTACGCGCGATCGCGCGCCAATCTGGAGACGATGATCGCCAATGTGTGGAAGCTTCCGGCGGCGGCCTAACCCGCGCAATTCAGCAACACCGACAGCACACGAAAACCCCGGCTTGGCCATTGGCCCGCCGGTTTTTTTATTGCTTCATATAGCCCAGTAGTAGTCTGCCGATTTATCGGCTCTAATAACAGCCCATAAATGGGCTAACGACAATTTTGAGACAACTTCCTAAACTTAACCCACCGCCAGAAATATCAAGCCGATCAGCAAAAAACCGAAGACAAAAAATTTAAACAAAACGTGTTTTTCCTTAAAATAAGTTTTGCCGGAGATGATCGACCAAAAAATCGCCGAGGAACGTTTGGCGGCGATCATCACCGAAGCCGAGCCGTAATTGAAAGCAAAACTTTCCACCACGCCGCCCAAGCCAGCCGAGACGGACTGCAGCGAAAAAATCGGCTTGGTTAAAAACATCAGCGGATTTTCCTTGGCTTTAAACTTTGACAGCGCGAAAAAACAAACCAGCAAAATCAAACTCATTAACAACTGCTCGGCGGCCACGGAGTTATAATGGCTGATATCATATTTAAACAAAGAAACGGTCAAAACCGCGTTGACGGCCGAAAACATTATCAGCCCGCTGCCCCGTTTTTTAATTTCTTTGCTGGAAAACAAGACCAATAAAGTAATGATTATCACCGACATTCCAACCACCGCCGGATTGCCGATTTTATAGCCCAAAATCAAATCCATGAGCAACAGCAAAGGAATCGTCGCCGTGCGGAAAAAATTAAAGGTCGTGCGGTCGGCGGCGATTAGGGCAAAAACCGAAACGTAAAGCTGAATAATTTCCAAAATCACCCGCAGGGAAAAAGTCGGCAGAGAGCTGGCTTTAAAAACAAACGCGTCGTTTTTAAACAGGCTGATGGCGGCAAAAAAAATCGCGCCCCAGAAAAGGCTTAAAAAGCCCAAGGTGTAGGCGCTCTCTTTATGGTTTTCCGCTTTGTTTTTGCCGATGGCGTCGGAGATTTCTCCAAAAAACGTGCCAATGGAAACAAGGATAACTCCGAACATAAAAGATTTGTTTTACAAGCTTACAATCTCCGCCTTATCGATCGCGGTGTCGTAAATCGCCACGGTAATCGGGGCGGCTTTGTCGGGCAAATGAACGCCAACAAGCGAGCCGGGATTGATAATTAAAGTTTTTTGCCTCTTCTCAATTTTTGCCTGATGCGTATGACCGTGGCAAAAAACCTCGTAAAGCCGGCTTTCCACGATCGCTTTGATTAAATGCTCGTCGTTGCCATGGAATACTGCAATCCTTTTCCCTTCGACAGTTAAATCCAAAAATATTTCGCTCAATTCCAAATCCAGATCCTGAAATTTATTCTGAAGTTGGTATTGGAATTTTTGAATATCTGGATCGCCGTTACCCAATACGCCCTTAATGGGACATTTCAGCTCTTTGAACATTTCCATAGTGAAAGGCATAATCCAGTCGCCGCAATGCAAAAGCAAACCGATTTTTTCACGATTAAAATACTGGATAGCCTTATCTAAATGCCTAAGGTTATCGTGAGTGTCCGCGATGATTCCGATTTTCATAAAAGTTCGTTTGAATCGAAGCTACTTCGCGTTCTTGTCTTCCTCAAAAAAGCAAAAATCTCGCCCGCGTTTACGCTGAACGAAACATTATCGACGGCGGTGAGATCGCCAAACTTTTTTGTGGGGTTGTTAACTTCAATCATAGTGTTTTATATTGTGCCACGAATTCTTAATGAGAGAACAGCGCTTCACCGGCTAAAAATATCAAAAGCATCGCCCCGATTATGACAGCGGCGTAAACCAATGACGCGCGCTCCTTTTGCCTGATGACGGCAATCAGTCCCGTAATGAAAGCCGAAATTCCGGAAAGTATTCCAAAAAGCAT
>JBBUGP010000015.1:5182-7964 GCA_038077895.1 Patescibacteria group bacterium | reverse complement strand
TTGATTATGCCCAACTCTTTCTTCCGCTGTTCAGTCTTATCCAAAATCACTTTGCGAATCCGGATATTTTTTGGCGTGACTTCCACCAATTCGTCGTCGCCGATGTATTCCAATGCCGCTTCCAAATTCATCTCTTTGGGCGCGCTGAAATGCTCCGAACCGCCCTCGCCTTTCGAGCGCATATTGGAAAGCTGTTTGGCGCGGCAGACGTTAACCGACAAATCGCCGCCTCTGGCGTTTTGCCCCACCACCTGCCCTTTATAAACCGCCACACCCGGGCCCACAAACATAATTCCCCGCTCCTGCACGCTTAATAAGCCATACATATTCGTATTTCCGCTTTCATGCGCCACCAGCGAGCCCTGTTCCCGTTCCCGCCAAGCGCCCGGATCTGCTTCGAATTTTTCGAACATCGTGTTGATAATGCCCAATCCGCGCGTGTCGGTAATGAACTCGCTGCGGTAACCAAAAAGGCCGCGCGTCGGGATGACGAATTCAAAAAACACCACGCCGTTTTCGATCTTCATATCCTGCATTTCGCCGTGCCGGCTGCCCATTTTGGCAATTACTACGCCGGAATAAATCTCCGGCACTTCGGCGAACACCCTTTCGTAAGGCACTAGGTCGCGCCCGCCCATTTGTTTGACGATAACCTGCGGGCGCGAGACCTGAAATTCGTAGCCTTCGCGGCGGAGACGCTCGATGAGAATCGCCAAATGCAATTCGCCCCGGCCGGAAACTATCCAATTCCGCTCGCCACCCTCTTCCACGTGCAGGGCCGTATCGGTTTCCAACTCGCGATACAGCCGCTCGGCAATCTGGCGGGATGTGCAAAACTGCCCTTCTTTGCCGGCAAAAGGCGAATCATTGACGGAAAACACCATTTTGACGGTCGGCTCCTCGATTTTTAAAAGCGGCAAGGCTTGCGGCGATTCGGCGTCGGCGACGGTTTCGCCGATATTAATGTCGGCAATTCCGGTGATGGCGACGATATCGCCGGCCTCGGCTTCAGTAATTTCTTTGCGCTCCAGCCCTTCAAAAGTCATTATAGAAGTCAAACGGCATTTTTTTATCTGGCCGGCGCGGTTGATGTGCGCGATATCCTGCCCGGCGCGGATTTTGCCGTTGTGCACGCGCCCAGTGGCGGTCCGGCCTTTAAAATTATCATAAGTGATGGTCGTAGCCAAAAATTGTAGCGGCTTTGACGCGTCGCCGGCAGGCTTCGGAACATGCTTGATTATCGCCTCGAAAATCGGGGAAATATCTTTCATCGCGCCCAAGTCCGGCTTGTAGCCGGCCAGCCCCTGCTTGGCGCAGGTATAAATCACCGGAAAATCCGCCGCGTGATCCTCGGCATTGAGTTCCAAAAATAAATCGAAGGTTTTATGCAAGACAAAATCTGGACGGGCATCGGATTTATCGATCTTATTTATGACCACGATGATTTTCAGTTTCATCTCCAAGGCCTTTTTTAAAACAAAACGAGTTTGCGGCATCGGGCCTTCTTTTGCGTCAACCAAAAGCAGAGCGCCGTCGGCCATCGATAGCACTCTCTCCACTTCCCCGCCGAAATCGGCGTGCCCGGGAGTATCGATAATATTGATTTTAACTCCCTCGTTTTTTTCGGAAGTCGGGCTTGGATCATACCACCGCACGGAAGCGTTTTTTGAAAAAATCGTAATCCCCCTCTCTTTTTCTAAATCGTTGGAATCCATTATCAAATTCGTGCCGGTTAGTTCTTTGCCAAGCTTGGTTTTGGATTGACGCAAAAGCGCGTCCACGAGCGTGGTTTTTCCGTGGTCAACATGCGCGATAATCGCGATATTGCGGATATTAGGCATATTTTGAGTCTTTTGAATCTATAAAAATAAAATCAACTCTGAAAAAAAACACTGCGTTCTAAGCAGAGTTTCTCTACCGAAATCCTTAATAGTATAAAAAATTAACAGCGCTTTGTCAAGCCAGCAGCTTGTCAAGCCATTCTTCGCGAATCTTTGACTTTTTACTGTAAAAGGTGTAAGATAATCCTATCGCTGAATTGGGGGGAATATGGACCAAGACCAAAAGGCGCATATAAAAGACAGCGCGGTCGTCGGTATTTTCTATCTAATGCTTTCGGCGCTCTACGCGCTCGAGCTCGCCGGACTCCAAAATCTGCTCGAGCCGGTGATAGTCTATATCCTCAAACCTTTCCTCGACCCGCAGATCGATTTCTGGACTGCGTTCGCCCTCTGGTGGGTCTTGATGGGAAGCTTTATTATCTACTCGACCGCCTGGGCGTTTCACGAAATCCTCGCGCCAACAGAAGGCAAACCAGCTTGATGTCTGGATCGAAATTCGATCGCAGATTTTTTTTGTAAATTTTTTCTGAATATGCTAGTCTTATTGGCTAACCTTAAGCCATATTTATGAAAGGCAAAAACTATCTGGAAATCGGAATTATTCTAATCATGCTTCTCGTCGGCTATACTTTTTGGCCGAAAGGCGAGCAGCCTTCGGTCGGCACTCCAAGTAACGCCGATGTTGCCGGAAACAGCTCAACGCCCATCCTGCTTTCCAGCCCTAACCAACCCGACTCCTCAGCGGATAGCCAAAGTTCCGCTGCCCCAGTAGCCAATCAGCCACAGCCCGGCACTCCTCCAACTCGGCCGAAAGACTTAGGCGCAGACTGGCATAATGGCCTTACTTTTGAGCAAGCTATGAACATTTTTGCCGCTTCCGGCTACCGCTACCAGCTAGCCGACTGCCACGGCAATCCCGGCCACTTAGTCGTCAAACAAGG
>JBBUGP010000015.1:0-5082 GCA_038077895.1 Patescibacteria group bacterium | reverse complement strand
TCTTTGCGCATCATCGGAAAAAAATACATCACCAGGCCGGTTAAAGCCATTAAACCCAAAACTCCAGTAAAGTAAGGGCTCAAACTGTTATGTAAAAAGCGCACCATCCCCAAGTCCAAAAAACCAAGGTACTTCGTGGTAAAGGCGTTGAATTTCATCAAACTTCCGGTTGAGGCCATCATAAAAATAAAAAATAGCATCAGCCAGAATAATATCCGATGAATTTTTTTTGCCAATAGATACAATTTAGTAAAAAACATATCAGTCATCTTCTCCCTCGTCCTCCTCTTCTCTGCCTTGAGGAGGTTTAATTTTTTGAGTATTCTGCTCGACTGCCTTCGCCGCCTCCGGTGAAATCGCGCTACCGATTTGCCCCAAGAGTAAAGTAGCATGCTGAGCAGTGGCTGCGGAGGAATGCGTCCCTTGCCCGCCTTTGGTTAAAAAGGCCTGCGTGGCGTCGCGCCCGCAAAAATCGAGAATTCTTTTCGCCCCGCCGGGATGCAAGGCGGCATAATCGGTTACGGCGTAAACTTTGCCGGAAATTATCATCCAGCAATCGCCGGCGGAACTGTGCTTGGCCACCTCTTCCGCCGTCAAGTTCAGCGTATTTTTTATATTTCCCCCCGGCGCAATAGGCGAGGAATTGGAAGGTAGATTGACGGAACTGTCAAAACCGCCCTGTTGGCTGATCATCCGCTGATAATCGACAAAATATACGACGGTTAAAATCACAGCCGCGGCCAGTAATAGTAATCCAATAAAATTTTCTTTTTTCATATGTATGAGAATTTACGCATTTGCCGCCAGAGGGCAGTCCTCCGGCATAAACCGTGCCAGAGGGCTGCCCTCTAAGCGCGTGGTCCTATATATAAAGACTTGCGACCTCCGATTAAATCCACACAGCGATCAACGACCGCTCGTGACCGAACGAACTGGGATTTTGTTCGCACTTCTTCGCGGTAAACTTTCGCAGTTTAGAATTTAATCCTTTTTGTGATTTTAGGAAAAGTTTTAAAAATTTCCGGTCAGACAAATACGGCGTAAATCCGTCCGTGCCCAAAAGCGCGAAATCCCCCGCTTTCACCGGTAATGAGCCGAAATTCAAATACCTTTCCGCCGCCGCCTCGCCGGTGGCCACGCCGTAGCCGATCAGTCGGCCTTTTTTGTCAATGCCGTTCCTGTAAATTTTTCGAAGAATTTTCTTGCGCTCCACGAACGGCTTGGAATTCCAGTCGCGCTGCAAAAATTTGCCGCCCGAAGGCCATCGGTCCGGCGTCTGAAATTTTTTTCTTCCGCGCTTGTCGTATACCGCCAAAAACGCGTCGCTGATCGAAAGCCAATAAATTTTGCCGTCTTTAATTATCGCCGCCGCGGCCGTGGTGGCGAATAAATCACGATCCCAATAATTCAATCTCCCCCTCGCTCTTCCGCGCGAATCGTTGTATTTTTTTACGGCCAAATTTGCCGCCCGGAAAACCAGCTTCGGGCCGGCCTCATCCATTTTGGCATACGAATTTTCCGCCGTTTTTATGAACGCCTCGCAAAACAGCCGCGCGGCCCAGGCGGCGCCGGAAGGTTTAGGATAGCCGGCAATCTCCGGCTCAAGCGTCACTCCGTCAGCCGCGACGAAAATCGGCAAACGCCTGGAACGCAAAACATAATCTTCTTGGGGCGGGAGAAAATGTTTCAGCGCCGGCTTCAAATCAATGCCTAAAACGCGAAAATTAATAGCCTGTTCCGCTATCGGTTCGTAAAACTGCGCGCTTTTAATTTCTTTCGCTTTTCCCATTCTAAAAATCTCGAGAATAAAAAAATCAGAAGCAAGGACACTGTTGCTTAAAAAAATTAAAGTTACATTGGCAAAGTTTTTTTGACCCGCAACACCGGAGCCAACAGCACTAAAACGTAACCCGCCCAGTACGTCCAAGCCGAAAAAATCGCGGGTTCATACCTTCGACTTATCAGATAATCCAAAACCACGCCGATAACCGCCCAAATTAAGCCATAGTAAAACGCTCCGCCAAAAGAAGTCGGCGCAACCTTGCCGGCCAGCACGAAAGCGATTACGCCGCCCAGGACCATCCACAAAAATCTCAGCCAAGCGGCGTCTTTATAATCAAAAGCTACGAACGCTGATATGATGACGAACATCAGAATCCAGATGAATAAACCATAACCCAAAGTTTTTTTCATTTTCTCCACCCCCTTTCTTACTCCTAGGGAAGCAACGCGATTAAACTGGATACCAAATCTTCAATGACATAACTGGCAGGCGGCTCTTTAAAATTTCCAGACTCGCCCGCTATTTCCACAATGTTGTCGTTAAGCCAGACGTAGAAATATTTTTGGTTCTTATCGGTCACTTCCAGCCCGATTTTGCCGTTAACGCGAATGCTTTCAATGGCCGCGCCTTCGGCTTCGCCGTTTTTAACCGCCCCTGCGACATACCATTTGTAAAGCGAGGTTCCAGGCGGTTTTGGAAAAACTGTAACGGCGACCTGCGGGCCGGCCGCATCGGGGTTTGTGATAATTTTTTTTTCAACACACGAACCGGCTTTTGCCGGCTGATTTTTCACAACCCAATCAGAAGGATACTTTAAGACATAGCCGTATTTTTCGTTATAGAGTTCTGCTAAATCATCCGCTTGAACGGATTTGCTTAAATAGGTTTTGCGATGAAAAATCTGCGGGTAGACCGCGCCGGCTTCCAAAGATTCCGCGTAAATCGCGCCGCCTCTGATCATCAAATGCAGGCCGACACCGAAAAACACCGTGGTGAATATCAGAATCGTAAAATAGATAAAGTTTCTGGAATGTTTGTTTTTGGTTTGCTTCGGCATTTTTTTGCTTGGACTCCCAGATTCTATGATTCTGGATTATTTTTCTTCTTTTCCAGTTCCCGCCGATAAATCAGTACGTAATGACGCAGTTCACTGTCGGATAAACCCGGATGCCGCTTGCGGGCTAAAAGCAAAGCTTCACTGGGCGCTTCTTTTATTAGATTCATTTTCTCGTCATAAATATTGCCGGCCGGATCTTCCAACATGCCGTCTTCCCTGGTTTTATAGCCTGGGCGTTGTTCCGGCTCGAACATTGAAAGCGTATAGATATCGTGAGATTTGCGCATATTCGCCGGTATTAAAGCTTTTTTTAATTATAGCAAATAATCCCTTGAAAATTAATAGGACGAATTTTATGTGTTTTACCGCGTCCAGTACGTACTGAAATACGTACATAAATATATACTTATATACGTATTAAAAAACACCAATAAGCATCGATGTTTTTTGATCTACTTGTTTTTTGCAAAAGCTTCAATGAACATTTGGCCGGGGCTGTGGTACGAGGTTAGAGCTTTTTTACCGTCGGATTCCTGAACGCTTTTCAAGCAATTGAACCCGGCGCTGGAGTTCTACAAGCTCAAACCGGTAAGCAAAATTATCTAATTTGAGCTTAATCTCTTCTTGGCCTTGCTCCAGTTTGGCTTGGCCTTGCTCCAGTTTTGCAACATTTTGTTCTAATCTGGCAATATCACCCTTTGTCGCCGTGTTCTCAAAACCCTTAGCCACCAAAATAGCCAGTTTATCAATCGTCATATTGCCTTTAATATTTTTTGATTTCTTCATAGAGACATTCCTTGAGGCCATTATATCTTATTGAGCTAGTTTGTCAAACGAAAAAACCACCATTTTTTTGGTGATTCTTTCGGTACAGGGGTTGTAGGAATCGGACCCACGTCGCTTCTTTTGGAGAGAAGCATGTTACCACTACACCAAACCCCCACAACCCGCTTTTCTCTTACCTCCCCTAACCCCTCCTAAAAAAGAAGGGGAGATTTAAAAAGCGGGGAAAAATTGTTCATTTTACTTACTCGATTTCACTTTGGCTTCCTTGTGCTCTTGGCGCTTGCGGCAGCGCTTGCAAAACTTTTTCAAAACCAACTTGTCCGGCACTGATTTGATGTTCCGGCTGGTGTAATAATTGCTGCTTTTACAGACGCTACAGACTAACTTGACGAGGTGTTTTTGTGACATAGGGCGATGCGAATTTAATGCTAATTATCATGCGAATACCGCGAATTGGATTGGTTTCTCCTCCTGTATGAGGAGGAGATTAAGAGGAGGTCGTAGTCGGTGTTGTAGTTAAAAATTCGAAAATATATATTTCCATTATCTCTAAGACCTCTCCTTAATCCTCTCCTCACGAGGAGAGGAAATGGATCCTATTTTTCTAAAAAGAGACTGGAAGGAATTAAATTCGCATCATTCGCATGTAATTCGTAGCATTCGCATCGCTACTTCATCTCCGGAATCCACTGGCCGGAATCACCGTTATATTTATAGGGCAATAAAACCGAGGTGCGCGCTTCGTCTTGGCCGCTGCGCAAGGTCCAACCGTTAAGTTCGTTGGGCACGAAAGTCGCCAGCACTTTCGTCTCTAGGTTTTCCGAAATGTAAGTATAGCCAATCAGCAACCTTAAAGCCACATGCGTGTCGGTATACTCCAGATAAGCCGATGATCCGCCTTCCAGAAAAACCACTCGGACCGCCAGCCAGCCACCGGCGCCGAAGCTCGGCGTGGGCGAAATAGCGTTAATCCTTTGCGCCAGCTGGGAGGCAAGCGAGGCGTAATCCCGCAAGGTGGGAGTTTCTCCGGCCATTATACCCTTGATTTTGGAAGGCAAAATCGACGCGGGTCTTTCCGCAATTTTTAAGAATATCCCCGCCGCTAAAAACAGCGAGGATGCTGCGAGAGGAATTAAAATAATCTTGCTTTTGCCTTTCATCGAAGATACTAAAAAAGTCACTGGAGCCGTTGGTCCCGCCTTGGCGGAACGACCTACTTGAAAACAACAGCGGCTGAGGAATTATATGCTGGAGCCGTTGGCCGGAATTGTCACCCTGCGGGCGATGACCCGTTTAGGGTCAAACCGACGACCCCGGTAGCACAACCTTCGGTTGACTACGGGGCAGGCCTACTCCTTACCATGGAGTTGCCCCGCCTGCCGGCCGCCTGGAGCCGATGGTCGGAATTGTCACCCTGCGGGCGATGACCCGTTTAGGGTCAAACCGACGACCCCGG
>JBBUGP010000014.1:0-3732 GCA_038077895.1 Patescibacteria group bacterium | reverse complement strand
CTTGGATCCGCCCAATGCGCCCGGATCTCTTCTTCTGAAATGTCGCCTGCGGCAAAACGCGCGTTCCTTAAACTTTGGGTCTCTTGCGCTTTTTCTGGATGATACCCTTCTATTTCGGACATAAAATTAGGTTTTTTACAACCCCAAAACTTTCGTCACCTGTTTAATTAAGCTCACCACCACGGCCGCGGGGAGCAGCGAATAAGAAGGCTGACCATTGTCGTCAGCCACGACCCAGGGTTTCTGATTAACCGTGACTTTTTTCGTCGCTGGGTCGCGTTCAAACTCGTAAGCCGGGGTAATTTCGTAATCATCAACGTTGGCTGGCGCCTCCGCAACCGGCACGGAATTGCGTAAAAACACTTTCGGCAAACCCTGCAGCTTCAGCAAATGCCGGAAAATTTTGTCGTCGGTTTCCAAGCGCGCCCGAATCGGCTCGATGCCCATGCTATCACCTTCCTTGGCCACCATCCGGCTGCCTGCGCAAGCGGGGGTGTCGCAAATTAGATAGAACTCTTTTTTCTCCTCGTCATAACCCACTTCTTTTGTGGCCAGAAGTTTTAAATTCCGAGGAGTTTTGCAAATCGGACAAACCACGCGATATTTGATCCGCTCGTCGATAATCGCCTCGGGCAAATCGATAAACACCAAAAAATCCGGATCGTCGCGGTAGCCGATAAGCTCCTTTAAATACATCGAATGGGCGATCTGGTCCAAACCGCGGGGAAAGCCGTCTACGAAAATAGCTTTTTTGGAACGCTGACTGATTTCATATTTTAAAAGGGCGACAATTAGTTCCGTGGAAATCAAGGTGGATTGGTCGCGGCCCTCAATTACGCCAATAAGTTCGTCCACTGTGTGAAAGCCGCGATAATTTTTTTGCAAAAACTCAATCATTGCGCTCTTTTTTTCCGGCACTTCCAAGCCGGTGTGGGCGTCGCGGACAATGTCGCCCACGGCCACGTGGCCTACGTGCTCCTGCCCGACCGCTTCCATAAATAATTTTGAATAAGTGCCTTTGCCGGAATTCTTCTTGCCCAAAAGATAAGCCACGAAGGTTTTATCTTTCAAATACTTCCGCAGCTTGACAATTTCCTCTCCGGCCTTCAGGGAAAAATATTCTTTCCGCGCGATCGGATCGCTTAAATCAAAAGAGGCCTTAGCGCTTTCGAGCTTGGTTTTAAAGATGGGAAAATTTATGTCTTTCATTTACTTTGATATGTACGGACAGGTCGCGCCTGCCCGCCGAAGCCTTGGCGAAGGCGGGACCTGTCCCTACGGTTTATTTTTTATCCTCTATTACTACTTTCTTAATCGTCACCGCCGTGATCGGCCGGTCGGTTTCCGGATCGGTAATAACTAAACCGATTTTATCCACCACGTCCTGGCCCGAGACCACGCGCCCGAAAATCGTGTAGTTGTGCTGAAGCGGTCTGTCGGCCAGCATAATAAAGAACTGCGAGCTGTTGGTGTTCGGACCTTTGTTGGCCATAGCGACCACGCCCTTTTTGTAACCGGCTTGATAACTGGCAGTGCTGGGATTAAGCTCGTCGGCAAAGTATCCGCCGGCCGCCGATTCCCCACCCGCGCCGGTGCCGCTCGGGTCGCCGGCCTGAATCACGAAATCTCTGACCACGCGATGAAAAGTCGCGCCGTTGTAATAATCTTTTTGAGCAAGCTTGATGAAATTTTCCACGGCCAAGGGAGCGTCCGCCGCGAAAAATTCAATGGTGATGTCACCCATTGATGTTTTGATCTTCGCCTGCTTATTGGCAAACTCCGACTTTTCTGAAGCCTGCTCGGTTTGCGAATTGGCGGTTGAATTTTTGGTAGAGTTAGTAGAGTTATTTTCTGGAATCGGCGCCATAGCTTTTTTGGGGATTAAAAAATAAACCGCGACGGCTACTACAATGATAATTAACAAATATATTAACCATTTGGGCATACCCGGTATATCAACTTTCAGTATCAGACGCCTGGCGGCATTGATACTTTATTACTTATAAATATTGATTATTTAATTCCAGTTATCTTAAAAAATCTTAAGCGTCTGATATTATATTCTTCCTGTCACCCACCTAATCCTGAACTACCCAGCACATATCCCTTTATAGGTAAAATCGCCAAACACTAAAACTAGCGAAGAATATTCTGAAAGTTGTATTACCGGGCATAAAATTTTTTGTAGGGACCGCGCTTGCGCGCCCGCTTTCCGCTGGCGGGCGGCCAAGGCCTGCCCCTACAGATTAAATATTTTAAAGCTTCCTAATCATTTTAACAAAAAAATCCTAGAACGTCTAGGAATCAGTTATTTGTCATTGCGAGGCTTTGCGAAGCAATCTCGTCGCTTTCCCACCTTCAAAGCTTTGTCAAATTCGCGCCATCGCTTACAAACTTCACGTCGCCGTCCGTGTCCGTGCGAAAAACTTTTGCCCCGGCCGATTCCAGGGCTTGCAGAGTCGCCGCGTGCGGATGGCCGTAGCGGTTATCGCGGCCCGCCGAAATAACGGCAAACTCCGGACCAACCGCGGCCAAAAATTCTTGCGAGGTGGCGTTTTTGGAACCGTGATGGCCGACTTTTAAAACGTCGGCGGCAACGGTTTGGCCAGAAGCTAAAATTTCCCGTTCTTCTTCCTTTGGCGCGTCGCCGGTAAACAAAAAACTGCTTCGGCCAAAAACCAAGCGCGCCACGATGGATGATTCGTTTAAATCGTCAAACAACTGTCCCTGCAAACTCTGGGGCGGATAAAGCAGTTTGATAACCGTGGCGTCGTCCAAAATAATTTTTTGGCCGGCGGCCGCGATGATTGTTTCGATATTTTTTTCTTTAACCAAATCTTCAAAAATTTTGTAAACGGCCGAGCTATGCGTTACTTTTGTGTAAAGCACTTTTTTGACTTTATAGCGTTTCAACACTTCAATTAAGCCTGACAAATGATCGGCGTGAGGGTGGGAAAGGATTATCAAATCAATTTCGCGGTCGTAAAACGGCATCTCCCGGCCCATTTTTTCCAAAACATTAGAGCCCGGTCCGCCGTCAATTAAAATCTGGTTGCCTTGATAGGTAGTAATAAACGCAGCGTCGCCCTGGCCGATGTCGTAAAATGAAACTCGTAGGTGCCAATCCGGCCGCAGGGAAAAATAGGCAAGATAGGTGAGCGCAACCAGCGCGGCCAAAATCAGCAGGCTCTGCCAATAAATTTTTTTGACTGATGGGTAAGTTTGATCCATAAAAACCTGTAAGATCTTGCAGATTACAAAAAATCCGCTTCTTTTGCTGTCATTGCGAGGTTTTACGAAGCAATCTCGACGCTTTTCCACGGGATTGCTTCTCTGCCTCTCGACAAGCTCGAGGCGGATCGCAATGACAATTCTGTATGGTCGGTTTTTTTAAACTACCTGTGGGTTTCGAAACTTTTCCATTGCTAAATTCCTATTTCTTGTCTGCAACACAAAAACCGCCGCGGCCAAAACCATATAATATGACGCCAGGACGCTTAAGGGCAGACCTTTGATATTAACCGAAGCAAAAGGAATTCGGGCGAAAAATTCCACGACCTTTATTTGATAAGTCAAAAACGCCCAGGTGACCCAAACCGTAAAATACGCGACGGGCTGCCACAACAGCGCCAAAAGTCCGCTGATAAAACCGAAAAGCATGGTGATGGGAATAATCGGCAAGATTAAAATGTTTACCAGCGGTGAAATCAGCGAGAGCTGGTCGAAATTATA
>JBBUGP010000013.1:12523-23807 GCA_038077895.1 Patescibacteria group bacterium | reverse complement strand
GATTCGACCTAATTACCTAAATTTAACTATTAGCAAAAAGCATCTTTAGGCCGTATAAAGGTGTTTTGTTTATTAAAAAAAATCCCGAGCGAGAAGGCTCAGGTTATTTAGGGGAAAAGCCGATTGCCTATGCGAACGGTTAGGTTCAGCGCGTATTTCACCGCCGGCTCCCAGAGCACTCGGTTGCCCCAATGGATCTGCAGCCATATGCTGAAAACCAGGCCAGTTAGGTAAATAGCGCCGATGATGGCATCGGGACCGGGTCCGAGACGGATGATTTTGAAGAGCGTCAACGCACAATAGGCCGATCCAGCCAGGCACCAGAATAGCTGGAATACATGGGCAAACCAGTATTTGGCAACGGTTCGTCGCGGTCTCATAGTTTCCTCCTCGATAACCTATATTATAAAAAAAGCTGGACTGTGTCCAGCGGCTTTTTATTTCTAAATTTTCAGGGGACAGCTTTAATGGAGGTTTTTTCGTATTTTCTTACGGATTTGGATTTCGTAGGATTTATTTCCTTCTCATAAAATCCGGCGTGAAGCGGGAGATCAGGCCTTCCTCGTTTTTTTTGATGAACGCGCGGATTTTTGAACGGGCGTTGGAAGACGCCGCCATTTTTAGCCAGTCGCGGGCAACTTTGATTTTTTTGTCTTCTAAAATTTCCACCATATCGCCGTTTTTCAGTTTCGTCTCCAGCTTTTCCATTTTACCGTTGATTTTGGCGCCGCCGCAATGGTAACCCAAGTCGCTGTGGACCGCGAAGGCAAAATCGATCGGTGTCGAGCCCTCGGGCAGATCTTTCACGTCGCCTTTGGGCGTGAAGATAAAAATCCGGTTTTTGAAAAAGTCGATTTTCAAGCTTTCCAAAAATTCCTCGGCCGGCCGCTCGGTTTCTTTTTGCCATTCGCGCAGCTGCCGCACCCAAGCCAGGCGATGATCCACCCGCGCGCCTTTTTTGGGTTTGCCATGTTCGATATAAGCCCAATGAGAGGCGATGCCGAACTCGGCCTCCTCGTGCATTCTTTCGGTGCGGATTTGAATTTCCACGAACTTCCGCTCCGGTCCGAAGACCGTGGTATGCAGACTTTTGTAGCCGTTAGGTTTGGGCACGGCGATGTAATCTTTAATGCGTCCGCGCAGCGGCTTGAAGTATTGGTGGATGATTCCCAAGATACCGTAGCAGTTTTCCACCGTATCGGTGATAATACGCAAGGCAATTAAATCATAGACTTTGGCCATATCCATACTGTATTCCGGCCGCTGGAGTTTTTGGTACAGACTATAAAGGTGCTTGATGCGGCCTTGGATTTGCCGAAAGGGAATTTCGTGCATCTTTAAAATTCGGGTGATTTCATCCTGGGCGCGGGGAATGTATTTGTCCGCGTCGGCAAGCAGGGGCCGCACTTGTGCCGACAGATTTTTGTATTCTTTGGGATAGACCACCGGAAAGGCCAGATCTTCCAGTTGCCCGCGTACTTCTCCCATGCCCAGACGGGCGGCCAGCGGCGCGTAAATTTCCAAAGTTTCGTTGGCAACGCGCTCCTGACTGTCGCGGGGCAGAGAGGCAAGCGTCAGCATATTGTGCAGGCGGTCGGCGAGTTTGATTAAAACCACGCGGATATCCTCGGCCATGGCCAGAACCATCCGGCGCATGGTTTCGATATAGGCGGCGTCTTTGACCGAGCGCAGTTTGATGCGGCCGAGTTTGGTGACGCCCAAAACCAAGAACGTAATTTCGTCGCCGAATAGTTTTTTCAGGTCATCCAGCGAATGTTGCGTGTTTTCCGGCACATCGTGCAAAATCGCCGCGACGATCGTCGGCGTATCCAAGCCCCAGTCGGCCAAAAAATCCGCAGTGGACAACGGGTGGTGGACGTAATCTTCGCCCGAGCGACGTTTTTGTCCGGTGTGGGCGCTTGCGGCGAACTCAAAAGCCGCCCGGATTATTTTTTGGTCCTCGAGTTTGATTTTGTGTTTGCGGATTAATTCTTGGATGGGCATAAAACAGGTTATAGGTTTTAGGTTTCAGGTAATAGTGATTTTCTGAGTCCACACCTTATCTTACCTCTATTTATCCTTGCTTTGCAAGGCATAGCGTATTAAATGGAAGGCTTCCGCCTTCGCTAAAGCTATGGCGGACAAGAAAGCCTTCCGCTACATGTAACGGAAACCTTTAGGTTTCCATAAAAGGGTCATCAAACGGCTCAGCGCGCTGAGCCCTTCCGAAGTCTCGACGAAGGAGGGCTGAGCCGTTGGGCAGGATGTAAATGATGATAGAGCGCAAAAAAGCAACTTGAGGGATGCTCGTGGTTTGATTATAATCAGGATAGAATTTAGGTAGGGACAGATCTAGACCTGTCCCTACAGAAGAAAAACACCATGCCAGAACTTCCCGAAGTCCAAACCGTGGTTTCCGAATTGAACCGGAAACTGAAAAACCTAACGATAAAAAGCGTTCAGGTTTTGCGTCCGAAGATGGTTGGCGTTGGCCCTAAAACCTTAAGTCCGTTGCGCACGCATTCACCGGCGGCAGCCCGTGAGTTTGAAAGTAAACTTAAAGGCGAGAAGATTAAGTCGGTCAGCCGGCGGGCCAAGCTGCTGGTTTTTGATTTTTATCGTCGTACTTACCCCTCATCCGGCCTCCGGCCACCTTCTCCCGGAAAGAACCTCTCTGGTCCGCAGACGGACCATCTCTCCTTGTCAGGAGAGAAAAACAAGGTAGGGAGCGTTTGGGTAGAAGGGGGAATCAAGATGCTAGTGCACCTGAAAATGACCGGGCAGTTTATTTATCTAAAAGATTCCGAGCTGGATAAAAAAATCCGTTTAATAAATTCTTCGACAGCCCCGCTGTATAAACTCCCCAGCCCCTATACCCATATAATCTTTGTTTTTTCCGACGGCTCCAAACTTTTTTACAATGACGTGCGCCAGTTTGGGTATCTGAAATTAGTTCATGATAAAGAAATTGAAAAGGTACCGGAATTGGCCGAATATGGCCCCGAGCCTTTGAGCCTAGAGTTTTCGTTACTCCGCTTTTTCACGGCCGTGAAAAAGCGGAGTAAGACGAGAATCAAGCAGCTATTGTGCGATCAGAAGATTATTGCGGGCATCGGCAATATTTATAGCGACGAGATTCTTTTCCGCGCCAAAATTCGGCCGGACAGAAAAGTGTCAAGAATTAAGAATCAAGAATTAAGGGCAATTTTTAAAGCCATTCCTTTTATTTTGAAAAAGGGCATAGCCGAGCACGGCTCTTCGGTTGGCGATTTTGTCCGCACCGACGGCAGTTGGGGGAGTATGGGGAAATATCATTTTGTCTATGGCCGCGGCGGCCTGCCTTGCAAAGTCTGCGGGACGATAATTAAGTCAATGAAATTCACCGGCCGAACCGGCAGCTATTGTCCCAAGTGCCAGAGATAAAAAAAGACCAAAAAGGTCAATTCAGTTCTTTGATCAGAGATGCGAGCAGCTCGATTTTGGCTTCGTATTGGTGGCTGCGAATGAAGGCCTTGGTGCCAGCCAAAGTGTCGAGTTCTGTCCAGTTTAACCGTACTTCGGCTTGTGCCAAAGCGGCTTTAGAGTGGGTGTCGAAACCGGCGACGATCGTCTTGAGTTCGGCTAGCTTGGTTTCGAGGTGTGACTTAATGCGGTTTTTCTGCCAGTTGGCGCCACCAATCACCAGCACCTCGTCGCCCGCCACAAGGCCACCAAGCGTCAGTTCGCAGAATATTGCCTTGGCGATTGCGTCATCGCACACAAGCGGCAACTGTGCAACTTGCGGTTGTTGGGCATCTGCAACTTCGGACATCTATTCTCCTCCTTGTAGATCAATTCTCATTATTCTATAATGGATTAAAGGTAAGGTCAAATGCCATATTGGGGGATAAACAGACTTGCGAATAACAGAAGTTTAACTCCTCCAGCTCCTCTTTAGAAAAAGAGGAGTGAAGATTTTTAATTCTAGATTCCCGACTGGCGGGAATGACAAAAAAATATGAACGACGAACGCTGGGAACAGCTAAAGACCAATATCAAAAAAAAGTTTTCGGTTTTGGAAGACAAAACCGAGGATTTAATGATGGACATCGGCGAGGGCACGGTTAAGCAGGGCGAGCAAAATATCCTGGTTGTCCAGACGCCGGCGGGCAAAATTAAGCTGGCGCGGGAAATTCGACCGCGGGTTTTGGAAAAGAAACTCCATTACACTCACCAGCAGGGCAAATCCGCGACTATGGAATACAAATTTTCCGAAACCGAAAAAACCTATCGACTGCGGTTTTCCAAATGGGACGAAAACGAGTTCGACTGGCAAGAACTAAAGGCGGAAGATTTGGGAGGAATAGTATAAAGAAATTTCCAATTACCAATATCCAATTTCCAATTTTTTTCGTTAGACATTTAATTATAAATGTTACACGATTTCTCGGCCGAGAAATTGTGTAACATTATATTTATTAGAAATTAGGAATTAGAAATTGGAAATTATCATAAGGCAGGTGATATATTTATGGGAAATGAAACTGACGGTAATACCTCAAATTTAATGAAGTCGATATTGCATACCCTGGCTTTTTTCGCGGCGCAGGGCAAAGCGTTAACGCTTTTGGAATTGCAGGGGTCTTTGGCCAGGGTTGATCCGGGCCAAACCGCGCCAACGCTTTTTGAGCTTCGAGAAACAATCGCGCGCTCGCTTTCAAGCGAGGTGGCGGAGGAAAACGGCCTGTATTTTTTAAAGACCCACAACCCAGACTTGCAGTCGCGTTTGGAAAAATACAAACGAACCGCCGAGCTTTTTCGCAAAGCTTCGCAATGGGTTTACGGACTTCGGTACGTGCCTTTTGTCCGCGCGGCCGCGGTCTGCGGCTCGACCGCCCAATTCAACGCCAGCCCTGAGTCGGATATTGATTTATTTATCATCGTCGCGCCGGGGCGGGTTTTTTTGGCGCGTTTTTTAGTTTCGGTTTATTTCCAAATTTTTGGCGGCCGGCGCCACGGCGAATACATCATCGGCCGGTTTTGCCTAAACCATTATATCGCCTGCGGTTTGGTTTTAGACCGCGACCGAAATTTATATACCGCCGAATTATACATAAGTTTGATTCCAATTTTTGGCCGGCGGTATTTTGAAGAGTTTTGGAGCAAAAATAATTTTTGGATAGAGCAGTTTGTGCTTGGCCCAAAATATCCGATCTCGCCGGTGTTTAAGGCGCGCCGCTCACAAAATATTTTTCAGTATTTGGAAGAATTTCTGCTCTGGCCCTTCGCCGGAGCCTTGGAAAAACTCGCGAAGTTTTTGCAAAAGCGGCGAATTCGGCAAAGCGAAACGGTTTTTGTCACCGACGCCGAACTTTCTTTTCATCCGGAAAGCAAAGGACAGCGGATATTGGGCCGGTTTCGCGAGATTCTAGGGCATTATCCGCCAGGTTGAAAATTTAAATTTCCACTTGACAAAACGTCCAAATTTAGTAAAATATTGTAATGAAAAGAAGTCAAAACCAATAAATTTTGGCTTTTTTTCACGAAAAAATTAAATAAGCCCAACCTCCCATTTTTCTAGGTCATTCTGAACGAAGTGAAGAATCCCGTGGTTTTTTAAGGGGATTCTTCGGTCATTTCATTCCCTCAGAATGACAGGGAATGGAAATGGGAATAAGGCAAGAAAAGGAAAAGGAGCAATATGAATATCAAGCCTTTAGGCAATCGTATTTTGGTCAAACAGTCCACCCAAGAAGAAGTAACCGAGTCGGGGATATTTTTGCCCGATACGGCCGAAAAAGAAAAGAAAGCGCAAGGCAAGATCGTTGCTGTCGGGTCAGGGGAAGCGATTTCTAAATTGGGCTTAAAAGTTGGCGATACGGTGGTGTTCGGCAAATACGCCGGCGAGGAAATTGAGGCCGGTCGCGGCGCAAATAAAGAAGAGTATAAAATTTTATACGTCGGCTCACAAGAAGACAAATCCGACGTTTTGGCAGTCATAGAATAACAATTAACATTTGACATTTAACATTTGACTTTAGCATCTGCCTTCCTGGATTGCTTTTAGTCAAATGTCATTTGTCAAAAGTCAAGTGTAAAAAATACTATGGCAAAGATGATTCGTTTTACCGAAGCCGCCCGGGCTTCCATTAAAACCGGGATAGAAAAGTTGGCCGATGCCGTGCGGGTGACGATGGGACCGAAAGGCCGGTCGGTGATTTTAGACCGCGGGTTTGGTTCGCCCGTCATCACCAACGACGGCGTTACGGTGGCCAAGGACATCGAACTGGAAGATAAGTTTGAAAACGTCGGCGCTTCCTTAATAAAAGAGGTGGCGAGCAAAACCAACGACGTAGCCGGCGACGGCACCACCACCGCGACCGTGTTGGCCCACGCCATTGTGGAAGAGGGAATAAAAAACATCGCGGCCGGCAACGATCCGCTGGCGATTCGCCGCGGTATCGAGAAAGCCGTCAAAGTGGTGGTTGAGGAATTAAAGCGGATGGCCAAGCCGACCAAAACCAACGAAGAGATCGCCCAGGTCGCCACTATTTCTTCTCTCGATCCGGAGGTCGGCAAGCTTATCGCCGACGTTATGGAAGAAGTCGGGCACGAAGGCGTGGTGACGGTAGAAGAAGGCCAGACCACGAGTTTGGAAAAAGAAGTGGTCAAAGGCATGCGCTTTGATAAGGGTTACGTCTCGGCTTACATGGTGACCAACGCGGAACGGATGGAATCGGAGTTGAACGACCCTTACATCTTGGTTACGGACCAGAAAGTTTCCGCGCTTTCCGACGTGTTGCCGCTTTTGGAAAAAGTTATCCAATCCGGGAAAAAGGAAATTGTGATCATCGCCGACGAAGTGGAAGGCGAAGCTTTGGCAACCTTCGTGGTCAATAAACTGCGCGGCACCTTTACGGTTTTGGCCGTGAAAGCTCCGGGTTTCGGCGACCGCCGCAAGGAAATGCTGGGCGATATCGCAACCCTGACGGGCGGCCAGGTGATTTCCGAAGAACTGGGATTGAAGCTGGAAAAAGCCGAGCTGGCACATTTGGGCCGCGCCCGCAAGGTTATAGCGGACAAGGAAAACACCACGATTGTGGATGGCTCCGGCGACAAGGAAAAAATTGAAGCCCGCATCGCCCAAATTCGAAAAGCTATCGGCGACAGCACTTCCGATTTTGACAAAGAAAAGTTGCACGAACGCCTGGCTAAATTATCAGGCGGCGTGGCTGTGATAAAAGTCGGGGCGGCTACAGAAACTGAAATGAAGGAGAAAAAGTTTAAGATTGAAGACGCGCTGAATGCCACCAAAGCCGCGGTAGAAGAGGGTATTGTGCCCGGCGGCGGCGCGGCGCTTTTAAAGACCGTCCCGGCTTTGGAAAGCCTGACCGTATCGGATGCGGAAAAAATCGGCGTGCATATCATCAAACGGGCCATCGAATCGCCCTTCCGCCAAATCGCGACGAACGCCGGCAAAACCGACGTCTCGGACATTTTACGGGATATCTCTTCCGGCGACAAACACCTTGGCTACGATTTTGCCAAGATGCAATTAACCGACATGGTGAAATCCGGCATCGTTGATCCGCTGAAAGTGGTGCGCACCGCTTTGGAAAACGCCGCTTCCATCGCCGCGACGATTTTAACCACCGAGGCCGTGGTCGTGGATAAACCGGAAAAGAAATCCGGTGCGTCCGATATGGGTGGAATGGGCGGTATGGGTGGAATGGAGATGTAAGAGAGTATAAAGTGAAAATATATTGTAGGGACAGGTCTAGACCTGTCTCTACTTTGTAAAGGCGGTTTTTTTATAATAAAAAAAGCGCGGGTCAAAGGCGAGAGGTTTACTCCGTTTCTTTGCCGGCGCAGAACGCGGCGATTTCGTCCAGCTCGTCGTGGCGGAAGTATTTAATATCCCTTTGTACGAGAATCGTCCGCTCTTCTTCCGTTAACTGATTGGAGACGACAACAGCCAAGCGGACATCGGAATTGAGCCGGTGGAAGAGATCGAAGGCGGAAATCAGGCGAGCAAACGTGGCGGAGTTTTTTTCTTCACCACCACTCAAGCGCGGTTCTTTGGCGGCGACCACGGTTTGAAAATCATAGGGCGAGTGGCGGAAGAATCGCTCGGCATGCTTCAGCGTAATAACCAGATTCGTTCCCTCCAAGCTGTTGTCAGCCAGCACTTGTTGCAGTGGTCCCAAATTATGATGGGGCGACGTGCCGGAAATAAGCATAATTGTGCTTTCCATCTTCCCTCCTTGAAGAAAAAGTCTATCAAAAACGAGGCGGTTTGGCAAGATTTGCTTGCAAAATCTCCGCTTTTGGTTTATGATAGTTTTAGGATGTGTAGTCTCAAAATCCTGAATTTGAAGTAGTCAGCCGATTTATCGGCCTAAAAACAGCCCATAAATGGGCCAACTACAGTTTTGAGACTTATCGAAAAAAATCAATAATTATTATCCAGAGTGTTTCGCTTCAATCGCGAAACCGGCAACCTGCGGTAAAGTTCCTTCCGTAAGGTGCCCGTCTTCTCAAAGTTTGAGAGGAGATAAGAAAGGAGTTTTTATTTTATGAAAAAACTTTTTACATCCGAATCCGTCACCGAGGGGCACCCGGACAAGCTTTGCGACCAGATCTCCGACGCGGTTTTGGACACGATTTTAAAAGATGACCCGCGCGGCCGGGTGGCGGTGGAAGCGCTGGTGACTAACGGCATCTGCGTGGTGGCTGGCGAAATCACCACCAAAACTTACGTGGACATTCCCAAAATCGCGCGTTCGGTGATCCGCGACGTCGGCTACACCAACGCCGAGTATGGCTTTCAATGGGAAACTTCCGGCGTAATGGTGGCCATTCAGGAACAATCCGGCGATATCGCCCGCGGCGTGGACGCCTTTGTAAAAGGTAAGGGAGGAGAAATCGTCAAGGAAGATTTGGAACATTTGGGCGCCGGCGACCAAGGGTTGATGTTCGGCTTTGCGTGCAACGAGACCAAGGAGCTAATGCCTTTGCCGATTGTTTTGGCCCACAAGTTGGTGCAGCGGCTGGCCGCGGTTCGGAAAAACGGCAGTGTGCGCGGCCTGCGGCCGGACGGCAAATCGCAGGTGACAGTGGAATACAGCGGCGATCGGCCAAAAAGAATCCACACGGTTTTAATCGCCGCCCAGCACGACCCGGAAATTGACCAGGAGAAATTAAAAAATGAGATTTTTAAACAGGTCATCAAGAAAGTGATCCCGGCCAATCTTCTCGACAAAAAAACAAAAATTTTGGTCAATTCCACTGGCCGGTTCGTGAAAGGCGGTCCGCAAGGGGACACCGGCCTGACCGGGCGAAAGATTATTGTCGATACTTACGGCGGCTGGGGTAGGCACGGCGGCGGATGTTTTTCTGGCAAAGACCCATCGAAAGTCGACCGCTCCGGCAGTTATATGGCGCGCTACGTCGCCAAAAATCTGGTGGCCGCGGGTTTGGCCAAAAAAATCGAAGTGCAAATTGCTTACGCCATCGGCGTGCCGGAACCTTTGTCGGTGCGCGCGGATACTTTTGGCACGGGTAAAATCGCCGAAGACGCCATCGTGGAAATTATCAACAAGGTTTTTGACCTGCGTCCCGGAATGATTATTAAGAATTTAAATTTGCGCCGGCCGTTGTATCGCCAAGTCGCGGCTTACGGACATTTCGGCCGCAACGATTTAAAACTGCCTTGGGAAAAGACGGATCAGGTGAGAGAGATAAGGAAGCTAGCGCGGATGAAATAGAAAAATTCGAAAACGGTTTACAAGTTTACAAGGGGAATTCACAAGGGGAATCTTTGCTCAACGCAAGGATTCCCCTTGTGTTTTTTGGACTTGACTTTTTTGGCGAAATAGCGTAGAATCATCTTAGTTTTTGAGAAAGGGAGGATTAGATGAAAAGGAATTGGAAGTCTGCTTTTGCCGCGATGGCTTTCGGTGTCGCGGTTGCCCTGCTTTCTTGGTGGGGCATTGACCAGCTTTCCCCCGGGCTTTTCCGGGAAAGCGGAGCCGTCTTCGTGTTAATCCTCGTCTTAATGCCCTTTGTGGTTGCAACGGGCATGGGGTTCTTCCAGGACAAGGTGGACGAGCCGACAGTCCGTGTCGGCGCCCTGGTCGTCTGGGGAATGCTTCTTGCATACCCGACGATTTTCGTCAGATGCGGCTACACGGTGTACACGATCAATTACACTCCGTGGGTTATTTGGCTCTCGCTTTTCGTCGGCTCATGCCTCATCGCCGCGGGCGGGTTTGGCGCTGGAATACTTGCACGGTATTTCCAACTACGCTTCGCCTATGCGCTGGGGACACTCCCTCACTATTTCGACCCGCACTGACAGAAAGAGAGGAGCGAGCCCGAAATGCCATCAATTCACAGTCCGCCGCGCGCTTTCCAGAGGTTGGAAGGCGCGCTTTTTGTATACAAAAATTGGCTTAAATAAGACAAAATATTATAATTTTTAAATCCTCCTCTTGACAAGGTTGCCATAATATGCTATCATATATCTTCAAACTGATTTTTGGCAGACTTTGACAATTTAATAAATTCCGTCGGTAAATTTTTTACAGGAGAATTTACCGGCAATCAAAGACGCTCTACGGGCAATTTTGCTCTTTAAATATATATTCCTGTAGAGCGTTTTTGCTTGGCGCGAAGTCGCTTTATTTTCTCCCCCGCTAGGCGGGGGAGATGTCCCGCTCCTGCGGGACAGAGAGGGTTATGACGAAGTAATTTTGAGACAAGCAGGAGATTGCCGCGTCAGTCGCTTCGCTCCTTCCTCGCAATGACAAATAAAAAATAGGCTGTAGGATGGAGAGCCTATAATCCCGACGTAAAGTCGGGACAGGCGCGAGAGGCAAAATATCTTTTGGCCTTACTCAACACCTGAAGTTAGACTCTCTATTCTGCAGCTTATAGGAGGAATAGTTATCCTAAGGCCATCATTCATCTCCTCTCATCGAGGAGATTCTCCAATCCCTGCCGGAAACTTTGGAGCTTAGAGGTGTAAACGTTCCAAAGTTTCCAACCCCCAGAAGTTCATCCCAATTGGGAGTGTTAACCCTCGACACTCCCATCCTTCCACCTCTCTGTCACCCTGCGGGTGACATCTCTCCACTTCGTGGAGAGAGAATAAGGTGGCTTCGCACTCAACGGCCTTATTTCGTTCTCCAAGGGGTGAGTATTATTTTATAGAACCTCACCTCTCCCTTTTCCAAATTTTAGTCCAAGAATCGTGAGCCCCTAACAGGAGAGGGCAAATATATTTCGCTCGTTTCGAGCGATT
>JBBUGP010000013.1:3654-12423 GCA_038077895.1 Patescibacteria group bacterium | reverse complement strand
AATCGTGAGCCCCTAACAGGAGAGGGCAAATATATTTCGCTCGTTTCGAGCGATTCCCTTTGCTCCTAAGGAGGGACTCACAATTTTGGGACTAACCCATCTATTTCCTCTCCCCAAACGCTCCCTTCAATACTTTTCTCTCCTGAAAGGAGAGATGTCCCGCTCTTGCGGGACAGAGAGGTTCTTGAAAAGGATTAAGAGCTTGCCCCGCACTTGATGCGGGGTGAGGGTGACTAAAAATAGTGAAGCAGTTCTTTGATAAAATGTTTTTTGCGGAAAGCGATGCGATTACCAGCCTCTTATCTTAAGGGGAGAGGTTTGCTGTCACTTTGCTTTCCGTAATAAGAGAAAGCCCCTTATTCCTTTGCTGCTCCTTGCCGTTGTAAGGCAGGGGAGAAAAAGCGATTCCCAAATTGGGAATAAGGAGAAGAAAATGTTTTTAAGAAGCAGATTTGCATTTGACCCGTCTCCATCGATTGAAGGGTGGAGGCAACTTAACATTTTGGCGGCCTCAAAGGACCGCCGCACGTGGTGGGTGAATGCCGGACGCCGCGGTGGTATCCGTGGGCTGGTGCATTATAACGACCAGCGGTTCGGAGCGACTGTTGAGGCTTACTGGGGGCAGTCGCTGCATTCCGACGTCCTGGTCTCCCTTTCGGGAGATGCCGGGGCGAGGATCGACGTCGAGCTTGCCCGGGCGGCTGATACCTGGGCACGGCAAGGACTCTCTCCGGCTATGATTCTCACGCCGGAGAATTGCCTTGTGCGGGTCCAAGGCAATCTCGTTAAAAGCCTTGAGCCCGATCTGGCCACAGGTGATGGGCGCTATCCTCTCCGCGTCCCTAACGGAACCACGCAAGGGCACCGCTTACCCGTTCCGGGTTTCCTGCCGTTGGCTGGCAGCATGCCGGCTGTCGGTGAACCGCCGGCCCAGTACCAGCACAAGGATGGCTGGTACACTCGCAGCGAGCGGGCATTGCATGTCCGCTCTCCTCAGTGGGCGCCGAACGCGTCGGTGTATGATATCCGAGAGGGTATCTACATCGTTTTCTCGGATGGTACGTTCCGTCTCGTGCCGAGGCGGGAGTACTACGAGAAGTTGGAATGGGATGAGCCGGAGGCCCGTCAGGGAGATTTGCTCCTCTGGCATAATCCCCAGAAGGGTGTGGACAGACCCATCGCCACGGACGAGCCGGAGTATTTTGATCGGCACAAGATCGTGGCTCAAGACGACGGCTCTGCCGTCGTCACTCACCCGGAGCATGGGGAATTGGTTGTTTCAGCCCCTGGGCTAAACCAGCCGCTGTACGCGGCCATCGCCCCCGGGACTTCCCGGCCGTTTGAGCGGGAGTCCGATCGCGACTGACTAATTGCCTAAAATCCTAGGCCTCTGACGGTAAGTCGGAGAGGATCGCTTCCATGCGATCCAAGGTAAGCAGTATTCGGAGGAAGTCCAAGGTTCGCCCTTGCTTCCTCTCTTCCTCCGCCCGGCTATTCCTGTAATGGCTTGGCAGATGAGGAAATAGCCCGATCATCCGACCGGGCAAGCACTTTGAAAACAAGCGAAGCGCAGTCCCGTCGAAAGACGGGAACCAGTAATTTTTTGCGGAAAGCGATGTGATAGTTTCTCCTCCTCGTTAGGGGGGAGAATTACAAAGCTGTCACTTTGCTTTCCGTGAACTTCAAATACGGAAAACCCTTCGCGCTTCGGCGGGAGGTCGAAAACAAAAATAAGGAGTGGTAGATGTACACACTAAAGTTTTCTCTGGATTTTTTTTCTGGGAACCAGGCGTGGACGCGCCAGAGTTTCCAGAAGATCGGTCAAACAGTTCGGGTTAAGGAATTGACCGATGAGAGATTTGTCGGACAGTTGGACGAGCGGCGATGGTTTCTGGCTAAGAGCCGTAAACTGTTTGCTATCGCGATCGTGTCCCGCGCCGGCGGCCAGAACGCCCACCTGGACGGTCAGATTACATTTCTGGTCGCCGAGGGATGCAGGTTTTCTGGGGAAAACCTGCCTAAGGCCGATGGAAGTTTCGGCGGACAAGTGTCCGCCAAGGTCCTGTCCCTGTTCGACTAGTTAAGGAGGGGATTGTAAGAAGTTTGGGAAGCACTGGCTTGCGCGCAAGCGTAAGACATCTTCCCCCTTCCTCCGCCTAGCTTTCTTCACCCTCACCTAGAGCCCTCTCCCGTCTAGGGAGAGGGAGAGAAGAGAAGGCTTGGCAGAGGAGGAAACTCCAGAAAGGACAGGATGAATTCTCGGCCCCGCGGATGAGATATGGCAAAAGTTCCGCGCGAAATCTCTGATTGGCCACTGGCGGATTCCGACGCAAGGTCGGGACAGGATGAGCCAGAAATGAGGCCCATACAACCTCAAGCCAACTAAGGGGCAAGCCGAGGAAAACGCGAAGGGAAAAAGCCTTTGGTGTAAGGCGGCGCGGCCCGATAAATCGCGTCATACGAATCACTCCCGGAGCCGTGGGCAACGGCCGGAATTTCAGAAGGAGGACAAGTCTTGATCATGTTTTTTTTGACAGGTCTGGGCTGCGGCGCAATGCCAAGCCTATGATCGGTCAGGGTACGGCGCCCGCAATAGCCGAAAGAGGTTGGTGGAGCAGCCCTTGCAACTCAAGCCACCACGGGAACCTGCAAAACGTTAAAATAATTTAACGTAGCTAAAGGTTCCCGTCTGTCTCCGAGTTTACCATTTTTGGCAGATTCAGAGATGGATCATTATAAGGAGGATGCCCGTATGAACCAGAATACGTACGGCGCGCGGGCGATTGTGCTTGGCCTGTTGTTTTTGGGGGCGATTATCGCCCTGCTTTTTCCGGAGTGGCTTTCCTGCCTCTCCGAAAAGAGCCGGCACATCGTCCCTTTTATGCCGTGAAATCAGAGGCGGGAAGTTCCAACACTTCCCGCCTCCAAATAATTTTTAAGATTCTTTCAAGGGGAACCCTCTGCCAGTTTGGCTCAAAAATAGCAGTTTATCACTCTTATCTGTAGGACTTCGTGAAGGAGGCAATTAACGGGGCAGAAGGTTCCCCTTGAAATTGATTTTTTTAGCTCTTTTTGTGGAACCGTCAACGAAGGCCGGCCCAGTAGTAGAATTTTGACTTGCTTCGCAAGGAGTGCCGTCAAAATTCACTACCGGGCTAGTCCGAATGCGTCCGACTGTTCGGATTCGCCATTTGGGCAAGCTCGCAAGGGTCAGCTCTCCTGTTTCCCCCGCCAAAAGCGGAGGGTCGTTGGCGGCTTCATGGAAGGAGCTTTTAATGAAACCCCAAATTCCAAAATCCAAATTTCAAATAAATTCCAAATCAAAAATTCCAGACACTAATTACTAGACTTGTGTGATTTTTTCCTGTAGACTTCATCTTCGAAGCTAGAAGGAGGAAAGAATGAAGCGTAGAATAGTTTTGGTTCTTGTGGGTCTGGTGTTTCTGTTGCCCGCGATTTTTTACAAGGCAACCCAAAAGCCGCTGCAAATCCCGGCGCCGAAAACCGGGCAAATTGTCGCCGAAGAGCCGCTGTTTTTGCGAGTAATTTGGAACAGCGGGGATCCCAGTCTGGATCCGGTCTACAATTTTAGCTTCGATAAGTTGTGCGAGGCTAGGGATTTATTCTGGCTGTCGCGCGGCGAGGTTGAAGCCTTCAGCAAACTTCCGCAACAGCCGATCGAGGGCATAGAGCGCGGCGGCTTGCAGAAGCTGAATCAGAAATTCGGGCAGGAGTACTCACGGTTGTTAATCCGCTTGCTTTTTGACCCGCCGTCAGTTAATGCATGTGAAGGCGCGGGCGGAAGGATTGATCTGAACGACAAGTGGGCGGTATCGCGGGAAATTTTTTTACTGAACCGGCTGGGGTTTGAGGTGGAGAGGTTCGGATACACGGGGCCGGAAATTCGGTCCTTACTGATCTCCGGACTGCGCCTGAAAGTCCGGCAGTATCGGGCGGGCAATAGATCCGGCGCGGTCGAGGCGTTAAGGGAAGCCATGAGTGTTTTTGGTATCACCGCGCGCGATTTGTGGTTAAGTGACACCGAAACCAGACAGATTATCGCAGCGGATTCATCCGTGCCATAGACGATTTTATATGGCCGACGATTTATTCGATCGGTTGTTTTTTTTTAAGACTTGTGTTATTATACTTTTGATGGATTCGACTTTGACCCCGCAGGACGGGGTCTTCGCTCACCACAAGCTTTTTTACTTTTGACTTTTTATTTTATGGGTGTACCCAGAGCTCACAAAACCCGCGGCGCAACCGGCAGACGGCGTTCGCATTTAGCCTTAAAAATATATAGCCCGGCGGCTTGCGCCAATTGCGGTTCGCCCGTCCGGCCTCACGAGGTATGTAAAGTTTGCGGTTATTACAAAGGCCGCCAGGCAGTAACCCCGAAAGTCAAAAAGAAGAAAGCGAAAAAGTAACAATTAACAATTGACATTTAACATTTGACAGTTAATTGTCAAAAGTTAGAAGTTAAATGTTGTGCGAAGCACATTATGGCTAATCGTCATCTTTCCCGCACGGTGGCAATGCAGAGTCTTTATGAATGGGACTTTCATAACCGCAAGCCGGATTTAGAGGAGCTGACCGAACGAAATTTTAAAAATTTCGCGCCGGGCATCGGTGACGATAAGTTCGTTTACGACTTGGTGGCCGGCGTGCAAAAAAATTTGGCGGCGATTGATAAGATTATTTCCGAGACGGCGCCGGAATGGCCGTTGGACCAGATTACCTTGGTTGACCGCAATATCTTGCGTTTGGGAATTTTGGAGCTGATGTTTTTAAAAGAAGTTCCGCCGAAAGTGGCGATTAACGAAGCGGTGGAGCTGGGCAAAATTTTTGGCGGCGAATCTTCGGGAAAATTCGTCAATGGGGTTTTAGGCACGCTTTTCCGAAAGATGGTGGAAGCGGGAGAAATCCCCCCACCGGAAAACCCGGCGGATTCTGAAAAACAGGCGGAAAAGCCATAGTAATTTCCATAAGTATCGCGAAGCGAATATCCAGAAGTTTCGAAACAGATGGATATTGGTAGAAACTGATTGAAATTATTTTTATACTCTAATTCGGGATAAAATTTTCTATTCTCGATAATGCGCAGATTTGACATAAAAAAGAAAATTATCAAGCCTTCCAGCGCGGAGCATAGCCAGCACGAAAAATATCTGGCTTTGTCGCGCGCGCGGGCAGAAAAGCATTTTTTGGTAAGGAACGCGTGGTCGGCGGCCTTTCTTTTTGTTTTTTCCGTGACCGCCTTTGGCGTTTTAATTTCCGAATCGCAGGCCGCCGGCAGCACGGCTTACCAGCTGCAATCTTCCTTCCAACAGGTCCGAGCCGCGTATTTGGCGCGGCAGTTCCAACCTTTGCCGGTTTTAAAGCACGATCCGAAAGTGGACGTGCTGATGCAGTATTTGTCGGAAAAAAAGTCGCCGTTGGTCAATTATGTCGGCACGCTTTCCCGAATGGAAAATTGGAAACTCATCTTGGGCATCGCCCACGCGGAAAGCAACTTATGCAAAAAAACCGACCGCAACAACTGCTGGGGGATCGGGCCGGGTTCGCCGTTTTATTACGATGACATTTCGGAAAGCCTTTACTACGTCAATTATTTGATCGACAAATACCACGAGATGGGCATGCAGAATCCGGAGACCATGGTGCGGCGCTACGTCGGCCGCTACAGTTCCAACTGGGTGACCGCGGTCAATGACGTTGCTTACGAACTGGCAGAACGGGGACTGCAATAATATAATTGACGGGTGACATTTGACCTTTGACTAAAAGTCAGGTGTTAATTGTTAATAGTCAATTGTTTTTCATGTTATATCTAGGCGCTGATCATCGAGGCTTTGCGTTAAAAGAGAAGGTCAAAAAGTATTTGGCCGAAAAGCAAATTGTCAACCGCGATTGCGGCGCTTTCGAGCTTTCTCGCACTGATGATTATCCGGATTTTGCCGCAAAGGTTGCCCGAAGTATTAAAGCCGGAGATTTGGGGATACTGGTTTGCGGTTCCGGCCATGGTATGGTTATCGCCGCCAATAAAATTTCTGGCGCGCGGGCGATTCTGGCTTTAAGCCCCGCCTCGGTTATGGCCGGCCGACGCGACGATCACGCCAATATTCTAGTTTTAGCCGCCCAACTGGTGAATTTCGAAAGAGCAAAAAAGTTAGCGTCCGCCTTTTTATCGGCGCGTCCGGGTAAGGATGGACGCTACTTGCGCCGTTTGCGAAAGATTAAAATTTTAGAGAGATGACGTCTCTGATTATTCCTTCAATTTTAGTGCCGGATCCGGTGCGTTTTTTAGAACGCTTCAAAACAATAAGGCGTTACGCAAAAGTCGCGCAAATCGACGTTCTCGACGGAAAATTTCTCCCCTTTAAAAGTTTCGCCGATCCGGTCTTTATAAACGGCTTGCGGCCGGGCCTAAAGTTTGAAATTCATTTGATGGTTTCCAATCCGGCGGCGGAATTGTCCCGATGGAATTATCCCTGGGTAAAAAAAATAATTTTTCATATTGAGGCGGGCAAAGTCACTAGCGCCGTTATAAAAAAAGTTAGAGCTTTGCGCAAAAAGGTCGGGCTGGCAATCAATCCAAATACGCACGTTGCCAAAATTAAACCTTTTTTAAGGCAAATTGACGCGGTTTTGGTGATGACGGTTCATCCGGGCAGAAACGCCGCGCCTTTCGTGTCGTCCGCCGTGGAGAAAATCAAGCAGCTGCGTTTGGAAAACCGTAATCTGGAAATTGAGGTTGATGGCGGCATTAAGCCCAAAACCGCGAAGCTCTGCGCGTTGGCCGGCGCCAATTCTTTGGTTGTCGGCAGTTATCTAAAAAATCGAATTTTTAAAAAACGTTTGGATTTGCTGAAAAAATCATTAAAATGATTAAATGAAGAAATTCAAATCACGATACAAAATTTGCGTCTCCGGAGCGGCTGGAGGCAAGTGCATAAAACTCGCAAGCAAGCTTGCGGAGGAAGTGGGCAGGGCGGTGGCCAGAAACGGAGCGATTTTAACAACCGGCGCGACCACCGGCATTCCCCAGTCGGCGGCGCGGGGCGCGAAAAAAGCGGGCGGCATGGTTTTTGGTTTTTCTCCGGCCCAGACCAGAAGGGAACACATAAAAAAATACCGGCTGCCTTTGGAATATCACGACGCGATTATTTACACCGGCTCCGGATACGCCGGCCGGAATTTAATGCTGACGCGGTCGAGCGATGCGGTTATCGTGGTTTGCGGCCGCATTGGGACGCTCAACGAGTTTACCGTGGCTTTTGAAGACCGTAAAGTTATTGGCGTGCTGAAAGGCAGCGGCGGGATTACCGTGGTAATTCCGGATATTTTGGAAATGGCCCGCCGGGTGAAAAAACATATTATTATGGATTCCAACCCCCAGCGGTTGGTGGCGGAAGTGCTGAAGCGCGTAAAACATGTGGACGCGGGGAAGTCCTGAAGAAATTAAAAATCGCCAATGCGGCGATTTTTTGTTATATTAAAGCTAAGAAAAAATAAAGCCAAAATTATGCCCAGTAATACAACTTCCAGAATGCCCTTTCTGGTTCAAATTCAAAAGTCTACGGGCGATAAAGTAAATGACGTTTTCTGAGGAGGTCAAAAATTTTCACGTAGGGCATCAGGCCAGACGCCAATCACAGCGAGTTTTTCTCCAAGCAGGAGTATTAAAAAATCATTAAATAAGTGCTACCGCCACCAAGCGTCTGGCACTGGAAGTTGATATACTGGGTATGAAAAACAAAAAGTTTATATTAGCCTCGATTTTTGTAATCGGTTTTTTTATTCCGGTATTTATCGTCCAGGCCCAAGCCTCCGACCATCTACTGATAACGCAGGCGCAAATAACCGGAGGCCCGGGAAAAACAGCTAATGATTTTGTTGAAATTCACAATCCTACCAATAATGATATAGACTTGAAGGGTTATCGTTTGGTTAAAAGGACAAAGACCGCGACCACAGACACCGCCATTAAGTCTTGGACCGCCACCGCTATTATTTCTGCCGGTGGTTTTTATTTATGGGCCAATTCCGATTATCTGGAAATTGTTCCGACGCCGGCCGCAACCACCACCGCGACTCTTGCCGAAGACAATGGTATAGCATTGCGTCAGGGACCGGCTAATACCGGGACAATAATTGACGCCGTCGTTTGGGGAGCCGCGACAAACGCGTTTGTTGAAGGATCGGTTTTCGGGGAAAATCCCGGCGCCGGCATGGCTTTGAAGAGAAAAGCCGATAATATTGATACCAACGATAATTCCCAAGATTTTTCCATCGCCGCCGCCGCGCCAAGAAACACGCCAGGAAGCGTTGGGCAGGGCGCGGAAAGCGAAAATCCGCCGGCCGAAACCAATCAGCCGCCAACCTCATCCGAAGCCACAGCGGAGCAGCCCGGCCAAGCGCCAACTCACGTCTTTGAGGATTTTTATTTGCAGATAAGCGAATTTCTGCCCAATCCCAAAGGCGGCGACGCGGGCGAGGAGTGGGCCGAACTTTATAATTCCTCCGGTTCCGAAATCGACCTTTCCGCCTGGATTTTGGACGATTCCGGGGGTACGGTTGGAAAAAACGCCTATGTTTTTCCTTCGCCGACCTTGCTTTCAGCCGGCAAATATTTGGGCATAAATTTGCCTTCGGGCGCGTTTACCCTGAATAATACCGGTGGCGATTGCTTGCGCCTGCTTTCGCCGGAAGAAATACTCTCGGAGGAGATCTGTTACGAAGAAAGCGCGGCGGAAGGGAAAAGTT
>JBBUGP010000013.1:0-3644 GCA_038077895.1 Patescibacteria group bacterium | reverse complement strand
AGGGCGGTTACATGTGGACGGATACCCCTACTTTCGGCTTACAAAACATTTTTCCTGTGGATGAAATTTCGGCTCAACCTGGCGCGGTTGTGATTAACGAAGTCTTGCCCGATCCAGAAGGAGACGAGGAAGAGGAATTTATCGAGCTGAAAAATTTAGGAGAAGAGGAATTGGACTTGTCTGGGTGGAAAATCGGGGACGCGACCAGGAAATTTGAAATCACGCAAGAAGCTTTTGACGATACTGTCGTCGCGCCAAACGGTTTTTTTGTAGTTCCGCGGGAGGTCTCGAAAATCGCTTTGAATAATACCGGGAAAGAAAGCGTTGTTTTATTTGATCCCCTCGGTCGGGAAATGGATAGCTTAAGCTACGAGCAGGCCAAAGAAGGCGCGGTTTACGCCCGCGAGGCGGAAGGTAGTTTTGTTTGGAGCGCGATCCCGACCCCCGGCGCGGAAAATAATATTTCCAAAATTTCAGCTGGCAAGAAAAGCGGTGTCGAAAATCTTCTGAAAAACAGTGAAGTATTAGGCGCATCGATTGCTCGCGTTACGCCCGAGCAAGCAAGACTTCTACCCTTAGGCGCGGCGGTTGAAATTACCGGCGACGTTTCCGCCTCTCCCGGCGTTTTGGGAAAAAATGTTTTTTATTTGTCCGGCAGCGGCATTCGGGTGAGCCTGTCCGAGGGAGAATTGCCGGAGCTTGTGACGGGCGACCGAGTAACTTTAACAGGAGAACTTGCTACATTCCACGATGAGTTGCAGGTAAAAATCGCCAGGCCAGACGATCTGGTTTGGGTTAGCCGGCAGGAAGCGCCACAACCCGCGCGGATCGCCACCGGGGAAATCGGAGAAAATTTTGAAGGCCACTTGGTGCGTCTAGCCGGAAAGATAGTAGAGAATTCCGGCAGCACGATTTTTATCAACGACGGATCGGGCACGGCCAGAATTTACATAATGGATTCGACCGGAATTAATAAGCCGGTTTTGCGAAAAGGCGACACTTTGGTTGTTACGGGCATTGTCAGTCAGTACGATGAAAATTATCGCGTACTGCCCCGGTCGAACTCCGATCTAGACAGCGGATCTATTAAGTCCGGGCAAACAGGCTTGCCTAGGACCGGGGTTGGCTATTGGTTAGGAGTGCTGGTGCTTATTGCGAGCATTCTGGGTTTTTTTGAATTTTTTAATTACTTTCCAAAGTGGCTAAATAGACAGTAATTTTATAATCTATCCGAACTTAAGCCCGAGAAATTTCCCGCCGATTTCTTCATCTGCTCAGAAACGCAGACGTATTCGCCTGCCTGCCGGCAGGCAGGCGTCTGAAGAAAATCGACGGGAAATCAGAGTAGTGTAAGATTTTAGCCAAAAAGTAGTCAAAGTTAATAGAATAAGCTATAATATTAGAACTTACGCAGATGGGAATCTTCAGGGGGCAGCCCCCTGAAGATTCCCATCAAAAATATCAAAAAAGCAAACGCGTGAGTCCTAAATATTTAAAAGTTTTAAATTTATTGCAAATAATTATGAACAAGGCCAGTCTCATTGATGTGTTAGCCGAGCGGTTGGGGGTACCGAGAGCCGAGTCTGAAAAAATGATCAACACGCTTTTTGAAGTAATTACCGATACCATAAAAAACGGTCAGGAAGTCACTATCACCGGTTTCGGCGCTTTTTCCGTGCGGGAAAGAAAGGGGCGCACTGGTGTTAATCCCCGCAATATTTCGGAAAAAATTCAAATCCCGCCGGTGAAAGTGCCAAAATTCAAAGCCGGTAAATCCTTAAAAGAAGCGGTTCGTTGATTTTTTCGATTTTGATTATTATCTTCTGATTTTATTACCCCTGCAAATCGGGGGTTTTTCTTACCCCATTTTCCGATTGAGTGTTTATTCATCATCGTTTATAATGAATTAGAGGTGTTGCGCGGGGTATAGTGTAACGGTAGCACGAGTCCTTTGGGAGGATTTAGTCTCGGTTCAAATCCGAGTACCCCGACCAGGAGATAGAGGGGAGAATTCCAAGTTTTCAAAAAATATGGATATTGAAACAACACAAAAAACAAATTACCAGGGAAAATGGTTTTTGGTTTACCTGATTTTGATTTTTGGTTTTGTCGGGATTGCCGACGCCGGTTTTTTGACCTATAAATATTACTCCGGCGGAACCACGGTTTGTCCGCTGACCGGCGGCTGCGATATTGTTTTGGGCAGCGACTACGCAAAAGTTTTGGGCATACCGGTGGCGTTGGTTGGCTTGCTCTATTATTTGACGATTTTTGGTCTGTCGATTTGGGTGTTAAAAAAACGCGACGGCACGGCGTTTGCTTTTGTGTATTGGCTGGCGGCGGTGGCGCTTTTGGCGTCTGTATATTTGCTTTTCATTCAATTTTTTATTTTGGAGTATATTTGCATCTATTGCCTGGCTTCGGAAGCTTTAAGCGCCGCCATTTTTGTTTGCGCTCTAATTTTCAGGCAAAAACTGGCTGGAAAAATATAAATGTAAGGAGAAATGCCCAGTAATACAACTTCCAGAATGTTCTTCTCTGGCTCTCTTTCTGGAAAGTTCGCGGAAAATGAGAATATCCTCTAGTTTTTAAAAATTCGGAAATAGATTACGGAAGAACATAAATTCAGACGCCAAAAATAGCTAAAAAATATTTTTCTACCTTTGATTCGTTTTATTATTGTTAATCCAACACAGTCGCCACCAGGCGTCTGAAACTGGAAGTTGATATACTGGGATGCACGGACGTCCAAAATTCCTTTTGTTTCTATTGCGGATCAGCTTGGGCTGGATATTTTTCTATTCAGGCATAACCAAGATTTTTAACTCCGCTTGGAGCGCGAAAGGTTTTTTGGAGGCGGCCAAGACCTTGCCGGATTTGTTTGCCCTTTTAGCTTCGCCGCAGAATATCGGTTGGGTAAATTTTGTCAATGAATGGGGCCAGCTGCTTATCGGCGCGGCTTTAATCTTGGGCGTGTTCGCCAGCGCCGCCGCATGGAGCGCGATTCTTTTGATGCTTCTGTACTATCTTCCCGGTCTGAATTTCCCTTATGTCGCCAACGGCTATTTGATCGATGAACATATTATTTTTATTTTAGCGCTATTAATCTTGATTCGAACCCGCGCGGGAAAGTTTTTCAGTTTGGGTTCGATTTTTAGGAGCTCGGAATTCTGAAACGAATCTACCTGTTTTACAAACAACTCATCACCCAGAATTTGGGTTGGCTTTATTTTATCATAATTCTGGCTGCGGCCGGGATGCTTATCGGAGCGGCGACCGTCGTGGTTTTTCCTCAAACTGTGCCGCTGATTTTGGATTTTTTGTTCGAGACGTTTAAAAATATTTTAGGCACGACCAGCCTCCAACCCGGCCTGCCATTAGCCCAGGCGCTATTGCGCCAAAATCTCCAGGCCTCTCTTTATGATTTGGTTTTTGGGGCGGCTTTCGGCATATTGCCGGTTTTTTCAATTTTTGGAAATTTTTTCATCACCGGTTTTTTGGGCGGAATTTCCTTGTTTCCCCACCTCCTGCCCGAGCCGTCCAATCTCTCGTTTGGCGCGTATCTGCTTGCCATTCTGCCTCACGGGATATTCGAAATTACCGCGCTGCTTTTGGCCGCGGCCTTCGGGCTGCGCCTGGGCTGG
>JBBUGP010000012.1:0-3393 GCA_038077895.1 Patescibacteria group bacterium | reverse complement strand
TTTTGCCTAAGAGTACCGGTAAAAGCTCTTAAATTTTTCTTGGAAAATTTAACAACGCCATTAGTAGCGGCGTAAATTGTGTCATCGCCTGCCAACCTCACGTTTTTTCCGGGATGGTATTTTGTGCCTCGCTGCCTGACAATAATTTGTCCGGCTCGGACTTTTTGACCGCCAAAAAGCTTGATTCCCAAACGCTGGGATGCGGAATCTCGTCCTAAAGTTGTTGAAGTTCCTGCAGCTTTATGTGCCATAAATAATTAGTATAAAATTTAAAAAATAATTTCTGTCATCCCCGCGTAAGCGGGGATCCAAGATTCAGAAACAAGAACATTCTTGCTTCTGGATTGCCGCCGTATGTCACAGGTTAACTGTCAATTGTTTTAAAAATTACTATTTCCCTCACCACCACCTGGTCCTTCCGGTCATAAATTATTGAACCCCTCTGCGTGACTTTTAGGAAAGGAGACTTTTCCAAAAGTTCTTTGTTTAGCGGACTTACAATATCGTAGCCAAGATCACGAATTTTGTCAATAATAGGGAAAAAAGCGTAGGATCCGCCTATTTTATAAGCCGGGAGGGCAAAAACGGCTAAACCTCCGGAATTTAGAACGGTTTTGATCTGTTTAAACGCGTTGACATAAGTCCTGCTTAAGCCGGCAAAGTTCTTTTCAATCTCTTTTTGGTTTGGAATTTTCCCATAGGCTGGTCCTAAAGTCCCTTCCGAAACAACCGCGCAGATCTTCCGACTCTCAACGGTCTTAGCAAGATCCTTTACGTCGCACACCGCCAGTTCAAAATGGTTCGGCGGCAGCTTGTAGCGCGTTCGAAACCATTGCAGATTTTTCTCGGCGTCATCCATGGCTTTCTGAGAAATATCCGTCCCGAACACCCGATAACCCATCAACATCGCTTCTTGAATAATCGTGCCACTGCCGGTAAATGGGTCTAAAACAAAACTGCCATCGGTTTTGGCCGCGTCGGGAACGCGCGCCATATTGATCATCATCTGAGCGACTTTCGGCGGCAGCATTCCGGCCTTTAAATCCCTTACCGGCCGCTGGTAATCCCGCCGCCCGTAATCGGCGAAGTCCTGAACCATCAAAGTTTTACCGATATAAACTTCTTTTTCAGAAACGATCAAATCGATCTCCGCGCCCTTTTGCAGAAGCTGGTTGTTGGTTACGGCAACCGACGGCAGGGCCAGCGCCGCGCCTTCGGGAATTACGACTCGGCAGGAAATCCCGTAACTTTGAAGCGTCTGCTTAATCTCCATTCCAATTCTTTTATTTTGGCCAAAGAGCCGCAATTTATCGGAGAGCGAATAAACGCTGATACCAAACTGCACTTTTCCATGCGTTTGCTTTAAAAAATGGCTTTTGAGGATATTGGGATGGAAATAATCCTTAACCGTAAAAGACAAAAAGTCGGTAGCCCTGCGGCGGGGGAGAACATCGACGATTTCCATGATTTTAACAACTCCGCCGAGCCGCTTTTGCAGACTTTCCGCGTCCAGGTGCTGATGCGTCTCGATTATAACGACTTCAGTATAAAACTGCTTGATCTGATACGCGACGCCTTTCTGTTCAAAAACCGCCAGCAATTCCGCGAGCGATAAAGTGAAGACCCTTCCTAAGTGAAAAGCAATAAGCATATAAGGCTAAAAATGACAAACAAGTGAGTCAATTTTTGTCAATAATTTCTTATGAACAATTGGATTAAACAGAATCAACAGAAAATCGCCATTTTTATCGGTTACACGCTGGTCTTTCTTTTAGCTTTTGGCTTAGGGAAAATCTCCACTTCGGTTCAACGCCCTCCTGAAATTAAAATTGAAGATCAGCAAAGCCAATCTCAAGGTAATAATACCTCAATAATCCAAGGTTTGCAATCAGGCGTTCAGCCTCTCGAAAGCGGGGCTTCGGCATCCGGAACAGCCGACTGCAAAGGAAAAATCAAGGGCAATATTGGCGCTTCCGGAAAAATTTATCATATGCCGGGCGGAGCGTTTTACGATCGCACGACGCCCGAGATGTGCTTTGATACGGAAGCTCAAGCGAAGGTTGCGGGTTTCCGAAAGAGCCAGAGATGAAGCTCCCCGACCTTATGGTCGGGGTATCTTCCACCCGCCTTCGCTAAAGCTACGGCGGGTTATCCGCCTGAACTTTCGTGCGGAATCTCCATCCTCCGTAGCAGTAGCTTTTTGGAAAATAGCGAATACAACGCTTTAAGTAGGCTGATTTCAGGAAAATATTCTCGATTAATCCTTACTGCTACTGCGGAGGACGGGCGCCGAAGCAAAAAAAGAAAAAATAACACTTCGTCCGATATTCGCACCGCCTTTCCGCCTTCGTTAAAACTTCGGCGGACAGGCATCCTTTTCGGCGGCCTGCCCTCCGAAGTCCCGCTCATGAGCGGGACGAAGGATGGGAGGCGGATAAAAAAATCACTATTCGCAAATAGTGAACGGCGGTTTTGATTTTTCCGAAGCAGTCAGATAGCGCTTGGCTCTTTCCCTCAATTGGAATCTTTTGTGCATTCGCTCGCGCAGCCCGCACCGAAAACAGTGAGTATTCCTGACCTCGTCGAAATAACCATCAGTGTCGTCCAAGTCCATATTTTCTTGGGTTGTCCAAGTTAACCGGCTTCCGCAGTCGCAGCATTTATGCGTTAAATACCGCAACCCCAAAAAAAACGTTCGTGATAAACCAATAAGCCAATGAAATCTCATCAATCCTCCATAACCAAATATTGACACACCCGTTAAAACCTGACAAATCATCAACCCTTCCAAAAAATGCCTGTTTTCTGTAAAATGAAGAAGATACTATTGGCTAGTAGCAAATCATGTCATTTCTAGGAAAAATCTTTAAACCCGACTACGCGAAAAATTTAAAACCGATTGTCGAGGAAATCAACGCGCTGGAGCCGGAATTCGAAGCAAAATCGCAAAGCGAGCTTAGGTCGCTTTCTTTAACTTGGCAGAAAGAAATTCAGGATTTTATCAACGGCTTAGACCCGCTCGATGCCTCCGACCCTTATGCCGCCTTTAAACAACGCAAAATCATCGATGAAAAACTAAATGAAATTCTGCCCCAAGCTTTCGCCGCCGTTCGCGAAGCGTCCAAACGCACGCTTGGCCAAAGGCATTTTGATGTTCAGCTAATGGGCGGAATGATTCTTCATCAGGGAAAAATCTCCGAGATGAGAACCGGAGAAGGCAAAACCTTAGCCGCCACAACCGCCATTTATCTCAACGCCTTGGTTAAGCGTGGCGTACACGTTGTCACGGTCAACGACTATCTCGCCAGGCGCGACGCTTCTTGGATGGGGCAAATTTTTGATTACCTGGGACTTAGTGTTGGAGTTATCCAGCACGACCGGGCTTTTAAATAT
>JBBUGP010000011.1:0-12362 GCA_038077895.1 Patescibacteria group bacterium | reverse complement strand
CCACGCTCACGGCTGAAACCCACTGCCATCCCACGTTCATCGAGCCGTTTGAAGGTTCAGCAACCGGTACCGGCGGGCGCTTGCGCGATAACCACGCGGTCGGCCGCGGCGGTCTCGTCATCGCCGGAGCTTTGGGGATCTTTACCGGCAACCTCTGTGTTCCCGGCTATCCAATGCCGTGGGAAAAAGAGGAAGGCTGGAAGATCCCCGAGGAATTCGCCGCGCCTCTGCAAATCATGCTTCGCGGCACCGACGGCGCCTACGCTTACGGCAACTGCTTCGGCGAACCCACCGTCTTAGGCGTCACCCGCACTTTCGGCCAAACCGTCTCCGGCCAGCGCCGCGGCTGGTATAAACCGATCCTCTACACCGCCGGCTGGGGACAGATGGATCATCAACATCGTAAAAAGGGTAAGCCGCTGAGAAATATGCTGGTCGTCCAAGTGGGCGGCAAGGCTTTCCGCATCGGTATGGGCGGCGGAAGCGGCAGTTCGCTTTCCGCCGGCGCCATCTCGGCCAAACTCGCTTTCGATTCGGTCCAGCGCGGCGATCCGGAAATGGAAAACCGCGTTAATCGAGTCATCCGCGCCTGCGTGGCTCTGGGCCGAAAAAATCCCATCGTTTCCGCCCATGACTACGGCGCCGGCGGCGCCTGCAACGCCCTCACGGAAATCGCTCACCCGGCCGGAGCTCGCATCGAACTGCGCAAGCTCCCCGTGGGCGACAGGACGCTCTCCGTCTTAGAAATCTGGGGCAACGAGGCCCAGGAACGCGACGGCTTCTTGATTCGCTCCCGCGACTGGAAGCGATTCAGAGCCATCTGCGACCGCGAAAAAGTGGAATGCGCCATCGTCGGCCGGATCACCGGCGACGGCTGGCTCGTTCTCCACGACGAAACGGACGGCAGTAAGCCAGTGGAAGTTCCGCTAGACCGGCTCTTAGAAAAACTTCCGCGCAAAACCTTCCACCACCAAACTATCAAACCCGTTCTTCAGCCGCTCCATTTACCCGGCGACCTCACTGTCGAAAAGGCACTTGAGCGCGTATTGCGACTGCCTGCGGTCGCCTCCAAGCGCTTCCTGACCACCAAGGTTGATCGCAGCGTTTCGGGCCTAATCGCCCAACAGCAATGCATCGGGCCCAATCAGCTCCCGCTTTCCGACTTTGCCGCCGTAGCCCAGACCTACTTCCCCCAAGCGGACGGGTCCACCCCCGGTGTAGCCATATCTTTGGGCGAACAGCCCCTCAAGGGGTTTATCTCCCCCGAAAAAATGGCGCGTCTGGCCGTGGCCGAAGCTCTTCTTAATTTGGTTGGCGCCAAAATCACTCGCATTAAAGATATAAAGATGTCGGCCAACTGGATGTGGGCGGCCAAACGCCCGGGCGAAGGCCCGCGGCTGATCGCAGCCGCGCAAGCTCTGCGCGACTACCTTATTCCACTCGGCATGGCCATAGATGGCGGCAAGGACTCTTTGTCAATGTCGGCGCGCCTTACTGGCCCGGATAACCAACCGCAAGAAGCCAAGGCGCCCGGAGAGCTTATTCTCTCTTACTACGCGCCGATGCTAGATGTTGGGCGCAAAATTACCTGCGACCTCAAGCAATGGGGTAACGCGCTCGTCTATATCGACCTCGCAGGCGACAGGAAGGCCCTCGGCGGTTCAGCCCTGGCCCAGTGTTTTAAGCAAACGGGCGATGACTGCCCGGACGCCTGCGAGCCCGCCCGGCTCAAACAAATTTTCGAACTTGTACAGCAACTCGTCCAATCGGGCGGGATTGTCTCAGTTCACGATGTAAGCGATGGCGGGCTTATCACAACCTTGCTTGAAATGGCTTTTGCCGGCAATCGCGGAGTCTATATCAACCTCGACCACACCGCCGAAACCCTGCCGCTGTTCTTTTCTGAAGGGCCTGGACTTGTGCTGGAATTCCCTAGCTGGCAACTCGCCAAACTTCTCGACCAAATTCGCGGAATCGGAGTTTACGCCGATCAAATCGGCAAAGTCGGAGAAACCGGCGGTCCGATCACTGTCGCCCACAACAATCGACCAGTACTCAACTGCGAAATGACTAAACTCCGGGCAATTTGGGAGGAAACTAGCTCCCGTCTTGATGCCCTGCAGGCAAATCCCGAATGCGTGAGCGAGGAAGCTCGCGTCAACCGCAACCCGCTTGCGCCGCCGCCATATCGCCTGACCTTCTCCCCCGCTCCCACGCCTCAAAGCCGTTTCCGCAAAGCCGCCCGCCCGAACGTCGCGGTTGTTCGCGAGCAAGGCACCAACGGCGACGCGGAAATGATCGCGGCGCTGCAGATGGCCGGATTCAAGACTTGGGATGTTACGATGAGCGACCTTGTGGCAGGCCGCGCCGTTTTGGACGAACGTTTCCGGGGCGTGATTTTTCCCGGAGGCTTCTCCTTCGGCGACGTCTTAGACGCCGGCAAGGGCTGGGCCGGGGTCATTCGCTTCAATCCCAAAGTGCGGGAACAATTCGAACGCTTCCGCCAGCGCCCCGACACTTTTTCCTTCGGAGTCTGCAACGGCTGCCAGCTTATGGCTCTTATGGGCTGGGTGCCGGGACTAGACTATACGCCCGAAGTGGATCAGCCGCGGTTCGTCCAAAACCGATCGCGGCGTTTCGAATCCCGTTGGGTTACGGTCGCCATCCAGAAAAGCCCGGCTATGATGCTTTCCGAAATGGCCGGCTCCACGCTTGGCGTCTGGGTTGCCCACGGAGAGGGATACCTTCATTTCCCGTCATCCAAGATGATCGACAAAATCCTGGGCGAGAAGCTCGCTCCCCTGCGCTATGTCGATCGTAAAAACCGGCCGACCGAAACTTACCCCTTCAACCCCAACGGCTCGCCGAAAGGAATCGCCGGCTTGTGCTCGCCCGACGGCCGGCACCTGGCCATGATGCCGCACCCAGAACGAGCCTTCTTGCTCTGGCAGTGGGCTTGGCTGCCTCCCGAATTCCAGAAGCTCGAAGCCAGCCCGTGGCTTCGGATGTTTCAAAACGCATACCACTGGTGCGTCAGCTGACCTGGGTGTCACTGATCGCCCTTTTCTTTCCACCCGGCGGGTTTCCTCCTCTCCGCCGGTTTTTTTATCGCGTAATTAAAAAACCGACCCACGCCGGGTCGGCCTAAACAGATTTAAAACTTACGGATCGGCAAAGGGATTATCCCGGCCGATGCCTTCGGTGAGGCTGGAAAAATTTATGGAAATCGGCGGGGCGTAACTGGCCACCTCGTCCAGCCGTTTGACGACTTTTTCGTAATTTTCGAAATTTATCCTGACGGAATCGGAAACGGTTTTTTGACCCGCAGTTTTTTCTTTAAAAAACAGGTTCTTATACAGAAAAAAATAAAGAAAGCCGGCTTCAAAAACCACGGCGAGCAACAATAACGCCGCCAATAAAAATTCCACGGTAACCCTGGGCTTTTTAAAATTCAGTCTGGAAAATTTTAAGCGTGAACCGACTGTTTTTTCTTTTGTTTCCGGGCTCATAAAAGTAATTATCTTTTCGCGTAAAACGCCGAAAGTATATCCGCCTGCACTTTGCCGGTGCGGCTGGTGTTCGTGCCACCGCCGCCGGCGCTCTTTTGCTGAGATTTCAATGTTAAAGTTTCAATCTCGGAATAGAAAGGCTGATTCTCCAAAGTTTGCAAAAAATTCACTACGCCCAAAAAAGTGCCTTCCAGCCGGAAATTGTAAGGGATAACTTCAACTTTTTTCAAACCGGGAACAATTACATATTCATCCTCTTTTGCTTTCGCGCTGGACTTTTTTACCGGAGCTTTTTCCGCCGGATCGGTTATAGATAAGGTAAATTGGTCCTGATATTTTTTTGCCGTTTCTTCCAGACTTTCGACGTGTCCAACCAGCTCCTCCCGGACCGGAAAAAGACTATCGATTTCAGCGGCACGGTCTTCTATCTTCGAAAAATTCACCCGCGCCGCTTTAAAACTTGACTCTTCCAAAATCAAATCCGCCAGGGCATTTTTTTGTTCCTGCGTCATTTTATGCAGATTGGATAAATCACCCACCAGCGGATTGATGATGAAAAAAATCATTGCCGCGAAAATGAATAATCCGCCGGCGATTGTAGTGATTAATTTTCTTTGCGCAGACCAACCCATCTTAGTAAATAATGGAAATACTGTTAATTATAAACGCTAAAAATTAGTCTTTGGCTTTGGTTTCGATGAACAGATATTTGGGATTGATGTAAAAACTGTAATTGAAGTTCGCGTCAGTAGGGCGGGTTAAATTTGAAAGTGGAAAATTGACGTCTAGAAAGTACTCCGAACTGAGTAAATTTTTTCGTAAAAGCAGAATTGCCTCTCGGTTTTTTGCGAATCCCGAAATTTTAATGTTCCCAGTTTTTCTATCGGCAACAAATGAATCAACGGCGACTTCAACCGGCACCAATCGCGCGAATTCCGTGACAATTTCCGACCAAAGCGCGTGGTGCTCGCTTAAAATAATCAAATTGCTTAAATGATTGTTAAATTCGACCAGCTGATTTTTTAACTTTTGGTTTTCCTCTTTCGACACTACCTGCTGCTGCAAAGCAATCTGGTCGGTGGTGGTTTGGAGTTCGAATTTTAAATAAAATCGAGCGGCGACAAATAGGGCGGCGATTATCGCCAAACTAACGAAAATCCATAAAAAGAAATTCAAAACTTTGGAGTTGATTTTTTCCAACACCACTTCTTTTTGGTCTTCTTTCGGTAAAAGATTGATGTAATTGCTGGGCATACCCGGTATATCAACTTCCAGTTTCAGACGCCTGGTAGCGACTGAGTTTGTTTAAAGATAAAAATGAAATTAATAGAAAAAATATTTTTAGCTATTTTCGGCGTCTGAACTTATGTTCTTCCGAAACTCGTTTCCGAATTTTCAAAAACAAGAGTTATTCCCATATTTCTAGAACTTCAAAGTAAAAGAACCGAAGAAGAACATTCTGGAAGTTGTATTACCGGGCATATTATTCCATTTGCGCTCCCCTCAAAGCCAGGCCGATTACCGTGGTAAAACTTATCGAATCGACTTTGGAAATCGGCGGGATTTTTGTAATCGGTTTTTCCAAAACATTCACCCACGGATCGCCCAGCTGCACGATTTTCGTCGCGGCCACCGCGCTTTCCGAAGCGGCTCGCTCGTTTAAATAATCGGCCAAACCGCGCAGCTTACTGCCAGATCCGCAGAGTAAAATTTGTTTGATTTCGCGCGCGCCTTCCGAATGCTCGCGATAAAAATTGATGGTGTTCCGAACGGCTTCCATTAGACTGTTCATTAACGGGGATAAGGTCGCCCGGACTCGGCCGTCGTCGCGCTGCGGCAAAATGCCGATTTGCCTCTTTATTTTTTCCGCTTCTTCCAAGCTAATCGTTAATCCTTGAGAAATTTGGTTAGTAAATGAATTTCCCGCGATCGGCAAGGAGGAGGTGAACTGCAAGGTTTTTAAATCGTAAATAATCAAGCTGGTATGAAAAGCTCCGATGTCTAAGATCAAGGTCGGGGTGTTTTGATTTTTCTTATCCACCAAACAACGCGCCACCGCCTCCGACTCCACCTCAACCGCGACGGGTTTTAATTTGGCCAGCTTCACGACCTGGGTATAATTATCAATCAGGTTCCGGGGCGTGGCGCAAATTATAACCTTCATTTTATTCGGGGCCGAGGCAAGATCCGTTTCGGGTAAAATTTTAAAATCCAAATACACCTGGTCGCTTGCTACCGGAATATACTGCTCTGCTTCGAAGGGCACGGCCTCCCGCGCCTCTTTTTCACTCATCTTTGGCACGGTAATCACCCGGACGAAAGATTTTGATTCTGGGACCGAGAGCACCACGTGTTCACCTCTGAATCTCCCGTAAACCGGCTGGCTTCGGGCGCGCATAATTAATTTTGCCAGGGTTTCCGGCGCGTCAATTTTTTCCTCTTTAATAATCCCCTTCGGCATTGGGGCTTCCGCGTAAGCCGTCGGAAAAAAACCCCTGCTGGCCGGTTCCAGCTGCATCATGCGGACGGAGGTTTCGGAAATATCCAGCCCAAAAGCTGATTTTTGTTTCGAAAAAAGTGAAAACATTTTCTATTTTTTATCCTTCGAGAAGATTTTTAAATCTTACGAAAGGAGTTAGCTTGTCTTTATAATAACCGAGCCCTAAACATAAAGCAACACTATAGATTATTGTCAGATGATTTTTTTTTAACTTCCCTTTCTTTTGATCGAAGATAGTACCATATCGCCAAGCCCACAGCCGAAGCGGTAGAAATCACCAACAACACGCCGGCCCGGGTGTTTTCTATTTGTCCAGCCGGCATGGTTTCCGAGTTGGAAGAATTCGTGTTTCCCGAAGACGGATTGGGATTGGGAGATTCCGGAGTGGTACTTTCTTCAAGCTGTGACTGGATATTTTCGGAAATATTCGGGGCGGTGCCGGTCGGAATCGGCTGCAGCGGCCTGGAATCCGGCGCTGTCCCGGGCTCAAAAACGACGGCAAGGGCGGCGCTGGCCTGCGTCAAAAATATTATGTGGAAAAAGATTATTGAAATTATTAGAAGGCGTTGGTTCATAAATTTAAAAATTTAAAAATCAAGATGTAAAATGACAATGAGAAATTCAAAAATTAAGACTTCTGTGTTTGTTATTTTCCATTTTGATATTTGCTTTTTGCAATTTTTTAATTGCTACTCCAGCTAATTTGCTGATAGCCCGAAGAAGAGAGAGGAAAATTCGGCGGCGGTGAATACAATAAATTCGCGTCGTAAGTTGTCTGAGTGTTCTGGTAACCGGAAGTAATAACGCCCGAGCCGTTCACCCAGCTCCAAGTCCACACCCCAAAACTCATAATAGAGCCGTAAATGGTGATAGAGGTTTTAAGGTTGCCCGGAAAATAATAACGCTGGGCGCTGCCGTTTTGAGCTATTAACGCGGCGTTAACTTCCAAAGTGTTCGGCACGTAATATGTTACCAATATATCTTTTTGGGCGATTAATCCCAAAGACACGCTGCCGTCTTTCACGGTATAAACTATGTTGTTGGGAATTAAAATGCTCGGGGCGGTGGAAGGATTATAGGGCAACCTCGCCGCCGCGACTAAAACTCTACCGGCGATCGTCCCTTCGACCCAAGTCCTGTCTTCGACGTAAATTAGGCCGTTTGCGGGAATAGCCGCCGTATAAAGGAGGCCTCGGCCGTTGTAATCCAAGTCTTCGTTATGAGCATTGCCATTTACGTCCCAGCCGGTGGCGTGGGAACGCAAAGTGTTCACCCGATAAACCGTGACGGTATTATTGTTGTTGAAAACCAAGGAATAGCCCTGGCGGTTGGAAGGCGGCAGATAAATTCCGTCAATTTGGGCGTCGTTTTTAATCGTCGCCAAATCGGATGTGACGGTGGAAAAATCAACCGTAGGCACGGGATATTCCCAAAAATTTTTCGTGGTTTGATCGGCGCTTCCCCAAATGCCGGGCTGCAGCACAGGGCAGGGGCTGCCCTGTGAAGATGGGCAAGTATAGGTGTCTCTTGCCGACTGAATGGGCGCGTTGCCCGTACCGTCGAAACGAATGCCGTTATTGGCGTGCAGACGACCGTCCACCGATTCACTGTCGCCGATCCACACCGTGCTGTTGGTTAAAAAGGCGTACTGGGCAAGGCTGGGGACGCCATAACGGGTAACAACGGTCCTTCTCTGAAAGGGATTGGCTAAAGTATAGCCGGTGGAAGTTATGGTTACGATAGTCGAGCCGACGAGCGGCGGGGTGATTTCGAGGCTGTAGCGGCCGACCACCTGGCCGGTATCGCGGTCAATGTAATCGTGCACGTAAGGCCCCGGCGCTCCAGTGCCGTCCTGGTAATCATCGGGGTAATGGGACAGACGCCATTGGTAATAATTTGTTCCAGCCTCGGCGATTTGGAAAGCCATCTCCCGATTGATGGAAGAACGGATGACTTTCAGCTGCAATGTCGCATAGCTTAAAACCGCCAGCATCACCGTGGAAAAAACAAAAAGAATAATGACTTCATAAATAATGATGTTGCCCCAGTGCTTTCGCGCTTGCCGCCCCTGCGGTCGAACTTGGCTCAAACGCGGAAGTCCTGTACCCCCTAGAAATTCGAAAATCCGATTTTTCTTTTTTTGTTTCGCCATATTTCTCTATTCGCCTAAATTGGTTTTTAAATTCCGGATAGCGGCGCTGGCCGTAACCAGATAGGAGTTGGTGCCGGCGATGCCCCCGGTATTGGTTATCATTAAATTCACTTTCACTAATCTGACCAAGTTGTTGTTTACCGGCTGGAGCAAGTAATTATCAACTATACCGTCATAAGTGTCGTCGTAATAATAAAACAGCGGATTGGCGCCATTCGCCACGTTATTTTGAACTTTCCAAACTTCCTCCAGCGCCGGGTTATAAGTTAAGGGGTTGCCCGAGGGCTTAATCACACCTTTGTAAACCGCCCCGTTTTGCAAATAATAGCGAACCCGCTCGACATCCGGCGCTGAATCGATATTGCTGAAAAAAATTAATTCGAAATCTCCCGCCGAAGCCACCGGGTACGCGCCGCTATTGGAAGTAATGGCGTCGCGCAACTCGTTCATTATTCCCAAAGAAAATCGCCGAGCTTGGTCGGAAGTGGCCAGCAGCTCCGACTGTTTTTGTGAACCGGTAAGCACGTTAGCGACTAAAGCGATAACGCCCGCGACAATCATGGTAAAAACAAAAATCGTGACCACGGTTTCTATCAAAGTATAACCGGAAGAGGACTTGAAAGCTTTATGATTTTTTGAACATCGCGTCACGGTCGTCTGATTAATATCAAAGCTGGAAAAATTCGAAATCCGAAGCACGAAATCCTAAACAAATTCCAAATCCGAAATTCTAAATTCCAAACGTTTAGAATTTAGGTTATTGGAATTTAGAATTTGTTTCGAATTTCGATATTCGAGCTTCGTGTTTCGCATTTGGATTTATTTACGGGCTCATTAAAACTTCCAAAACATTATGAGTGGTGATATCCAAACTATTAACGGTAAAATCCTGATAGCCGGCCAAAGTCACTTCCAAATCATAATTGTTGCCCACGGTTAAATCCGGGAAAAAAGCCTGGCCGGGAGTGGAACAACCGGAAACATAATTAATGTTCATCGAGGTTATGACCGGAGTTTTTTTATCATCAGTGGTGTCTAAATACACTTTATAGCGAATATATCTATCATTATCGTGAATTGGATTAAGAGTCGTGCCGGAAACGGTGTAATAAGTGCCGGGGGTGCCATCCGGGCCTAAATAATCCCAGGTCAGCATATCGTTATTTGAAGCGACCTGAAAACGAATTAAAGTATCCGGGCTTTGCGATTGCGGCTCAAATGTAAGCGTGGTGTAATCGGTGTTGACAGTGCCGGTATCGAAAGTGGAAGATTCCAACCAGCCGGAAGCGACGTACCGTCCGGCGATTTTATTCAGCCTGACGCCGGTAGGCACGCTGTTAATATCGATATTGCCGTCATCTACAAAATAACGGTCGGGGCTGCCGATAAGACCCTGCCCCGGACCGGCGGTCCAGTCTGTTTGCACCCAAACGCTGCCGCCGGTCATGCCGAAATAATCCTGCGGCGTGCTGCCGCCTTTTATTAAATGCACATTCGCGCCTTCCAATGCGGTGCCGGTGGCCGCGTCTTTAACGATCACCAAGAGAGAATAATCGGTGGTAGAGTTGCCTAAAATTATGGTAAAAACCTGGCTGGTGCCGGGCAAGACGGTGATTTTTTGAATCGGCGAAGTGCCGCGGACGAACAAATTTTGTCCGGTTAAAAGCGTTGGTGTATAAGTATCCCATTCGATGCTGTTTAAAACAATTTGTCCGGCGGCGGAAGTAAAATCTTGATTTAATTTATACACATCGGGCGCGGTGCCGATGAGTTTGTCGCCGCGGATATTGACATCTACGCCGCTTTGGGGCTGGCAAAATTGATCAAGCGTCCTGACGGTAAGATTGCTAAGCAGATCTATAAAAAGGCTTACTTCGGTTATTTCACCGTTGACGATAGTCGCGTCGGGCTTAATGGGATTAGGGTTTTGAGGAGTGATGGGATAGGTTTGATCCGACGAATAACCGGCTTTACTGACAACAATATGATAACCATTGACGCTTTCGGGCAAGCCGACTTCTATCCATCTACCGGTGGCGTCAGTTGATCGGTTTACAATAATGTTGGGGTTTATGATTAAATTTTCAATATGCACGTTCGCGCCTGACACAGGCTGGCCCTGTGAATCAAAAACGTTAACGATCAGCGCGCCGGCGTTTTCCATGCTCTCCAAGCCTTGTGGCGAAACCGTGGTCAGAAAATAACTGATCACGCCCGTGGCGGTATTTTCCACGAACATCTTTACATCCTTATAATCGTTGGGCGCGGGGTCAGTGCCGGCCGCTATCGTGCCGTCGGCAGGATCATCCACGTAAGTGATTTCGTAATAAATTCGGTAAAGCGTGCTTTCCATAGTAATCGTAACCGGGTTGGGAGAATCTGGAAGGTTGCCGTTGGGATTGCCGGCGACTGTGCCGACCTGGCTGTAAGGCAGGTTGCGGACAATTTCCAAGTAATTGTCGGCCAGCGCGGTAATTACGGTTCTTTCGCGGCTGACTTTCACCGCGCGGGTTAAGGCCGTGTAAACTCCGATAATACCCACGAGCAAAATCGCGAAAATCGCGACGCCAACCACGGCTTCCATTAATGTAAAGCCGGTAGGAAATTTACTTTTTATGCGAAATCTAAACATAACCGTCTAACAAATATATCAATTTTGTCAATAAATCTACTGGCTCTGACTGATGCTATAAATCGGCGAGATTAGGGCCATGGCAAGGAAACCGACTATCACGCCAATAAACATAACCATTACCGGTTCGATAATAGAGGAAAGATTTTTTAAAAATTCGTCCAGCTCTTCTTCGTAAAAACGGTTCAACTCTTCCAAAATGGTCACAGTCGTGCCCGATTCTTCCCCTACTTTGACCATCTGAACCATTAAAGTCGGAAACAAATTGGGATAATTGTTTAAAGCGTCGGAAAGCGGGACGCCAGCCATGACTTTTTCTGAAGCCTCCAGCGCCGCTTCGGCAAAATAAACATTGGTCATGGAACGCCCCGCCACTCTTACCGCTTCCACGATCGGCATTGAACTGTTTAGAAGCGAGGACAGGGTGAGAGTAAATCGCGCTAGATTTAGGCGTTGCGCGGCGTTTTTTACCACCGGAAGGTGCAAATTGAGTTTATGAAAACTTCTCCGGCCGAACTCTGATCTGAAATACAATCGGATTCCCACGGCCAAAACCACCATTGCGGCCACGATCACATAGCTGTAACTGGAAAAAGCATTCACCGTGGCCACTAAAACTTTAGTGGTCCAAGGCAGTTCGACGTGGAGTTCGGTAAAAGTGTCGGTCAGCTTCGGCAAAATGAAAGTGAACATTAAAATCACGACAATAACCAAGGCAACAAAAACCACAATCGGATAAGTTAACGCGCCTTTAGTTTTTTTAATCAACTCATAATCCCGGCGCAAATAACCGACCAAATACTCAAGATTTTTATCCAAATTGCCGCCCGACTCGCCCACCTGGATCAGGCTGATGTAAAGCGGGCCGAAATTCTGCGGATAACGGTGCAGACTTTCCGACAAAGATTTTCCGCTTCTCACATCGGAGGAAATTTGCAAAAGAATCTGCTTGAACTTCCCTTCCTTCGCTTGAGCGGAAAGAATTTGCAGGGCGCGCGGCAAGGAAAGCCCGGCTTTCATCATCACCGAAAGATTGCGCAGAAAAGTAATCTTGTCCAAAAGCGGCACGGGACGAATGCCGCTAAAAATATTTTTAATAATCGAGAGCCCGGCCCTTTTCTCCGTCAGCGATAAGGGAATTAAGCCACGGGTATGAAGTTCGCCCAAAGCTTCGCCGCGGCTGGCGGCTTCCAAAATATCGGTTTCCACCTGGCCGTTTTTATTTCTGGCGCGATAAGAAAATTCCATAGGATACAAAATACGAACTTTTACGAAATTACGAAAGCTACCAAATTAAATTTTCTGATAAATTTTGAACCTTTCGTATTTTCGTACTTTTTAGTAGTTCGTAGATTTTATTCTTTGCTGACCCGAATAATCTCGTCTATCGTCGTCAGACCTTGCGAGGCTTTGATAAACCCGTCCTGCCACATTAAAATCATGCCCTCGGCAATGGCCTGATTTTCAATATCCGAACTTGCCGCCTTGCTTAAGATCAGTTTCATTACTTCCGGTGTAACCGGCAAGACTTCAAAAATTCCCAAGCGCCCTTTATAACCGCTGTTGTTG
>JBBUGP010000010.1:0-12990 GCA_038077895.1 Patescibacteria group bacterium | reverse complement strand
ACCAATTCAACCAAGTCACCACCGTGCCCGACACCGACATGGCTCTGCACGAGCTAGGGGAGGAGATTGAGTAGGCAAGAGACTTCTTAAATATCAATATCAAAAACCGTTTCCAAAAGGAGCGGTTTTTGATATTTCCGCTAGATATGATATAATTGAACCAGATAGAAAATCGCTTAATTTTGAAATAAAAGTGCCGAATAGCAAGCTCGCGGGAAAACTTACCGCAACCGGGTTAATCGCGTTGCTGGTATTACTCCAAAACACCTTGTTTTTCCAAAAACAGGAGGTTTTGGTTGCTCGGGCATCCTCGAGTAACCAGGCGTCAGGCCGGGCAGTTTTTTTCGCGACGTCCGGCCAAACGCGCGCCCAATCATTGGCGGATTTTACGCGACTGCCGGAATTGGCGGTTAGCAATCAGACAATTTCCAGCGGCCAGTCCTTAATTTCCGCCTCCGCTCCGGTTTTTCCAGAAATCAAAATCGTCGTTTTGGATTTGAATTTTTTGCGGATTTCGGTTAAAAGCCAGTCACCGCAAAATATCCGCATCTCCGTGATCGTTTATCGTTATCTAGGAATAGGGAATTCTGTTTCATCCGCCGGCGTTCCCAAAGATTCCGACTTTCCGCTTCCGCCTTCGCCGCTGGTTTTAAAACAATTTTTTGGCCTTAAAGAAGCTTTGGAACGGTCGAGGATTTCTGTACCCTCGCTTAGAATTTCAGGTTATCGTCTAAGTTTTGGCACGGGAATTTTAAGGTGTTGATTCAGAGTTTCTGATTTGCGTTATTAAATTATCAAATTTAAAAAATATGAATCCAATGAATCCAAAAGATTTTAAAAGGCCGGAGGGCAGTATTCGCGTCAACCGTCCGAGCGGGGGATGGGAAGAAGAAAATGGAGGCGGTCAGGGCGCGAGTGAATCAATGCCGTCCGTAGGTGTAGCGCGCCGGTCCAAGGGCGGCTGGATTTTGTTAGCCGCTGTCATCGTTGTTGTCCTGGTGTTAGGAATGGTGTACAAAGACAAGCTCTTCACGGCTTCCAAGAACGAAGTGAGCAATTCCGAATATCAGGCAGTCTTTTTGACCAACGGCCAGGTTTACTTCGGCAAACTGACTGCGACCGACGACCGTTATGTTCAGTTGGAAAGCATTTATTACCTGCAAGTTACCCCGGTTTTGCAAACCAAGACCGAAGGCCAGCCGGGCACGCAAGACCCGCAGCAACAGCTTTCTTTGGTGAAGCTGGGCAACGAGCTGCACGCCCCGGTGGACCGGATGAAAATCAACCGCGACCAAATTCTTTTCTTTGAGGATTTGAAGGCGGACGGCAAAGTGGTGCAGGCGATCAAGAAATACGAAGAGGACCAGGGGCAATAAAACACGAATCATGAAGCTTGAATAATGAATCATGAAAAAAGGCGTTATCCAGTACGGAAACGCCTTTTTTCGTGTCTTTCGTAATTTGAATCACAAAACTTTATCTCTATGTCATTGCGAGCGAAGCCGAAAGGCGAGCGCGGCAATCCCGCCGCTAATCCATCGAGATTGTGTCCCTCCGGGACATCTCCCGAAGGGATGACTTCGTCGAGGACTCCTCGCAATGACAGAAAAGAGAAGCTCCGTATTTCAGAACTCGAAGTTACCCTTTCACTATCTGCTCGAAAATTTTCGGATACCGGATTGCTACTTCCGACAGCATTTTTCGGTTCAGCTTAACACCCTGTTTGGTCAGCTTTGAAATCAACTTGCTGTAGGATAATCCGTGGTTTTGCGCGGCCGCGGAAAGGCGGGTGATCCAAAGTCCCCGGAAGTCGCGTTTCTTTTGGCGGCGGCCGATGAAAGCGTGCTTGCCCGCGTGCAAAAGCGCTTCTTTGGCGGCGCGAAAATGGGATTTTCGGCGCCACTTAAAGCCCTTTGTCAGTTTGAGTACATTTTTTCGGCGCTTGCTGGCAGCAACGCCGCGTTTGATTCGAGTCATAGAATTATGACGAGTCATTCCCGCGACCCGTCTCGCTATAGGCGAAGCCGAGGTGGAAAGCGGGAATCTAGATCCTCGCTTTCGCGAGGATGACGCTTCGCGTCATTTATACGGTATTAATTCTCTTATACGGGGATTATATTTTGTCACGGTTTCGTCTTTCTTTTTCCCCTTGCCGATTTTTTGCCTGTCGCGGGAATTAAAATGATCCTGCCCCGATTGTCTTCGGCGCAGTTTTCCCGTTCCCGTGAGCCAGAAACGCTTGGCCGTGCCTTTGTGAGTTTTTCTCATTGTGATTAAAAATTATATATATTCTTGTCATTCCCTGCTGTGGCGGGAATCTAGATATAATTAATTCTGGATCCCCGCAAAAGCTCGTACATTATTTCCTTCTCCCCTTGCGGAGTTGTGTGGCCGAAGGCCGGATGAGGGGAAACGTTTCGACCTCTCTGCCCCTTCGGGGCATCTCTCCTTGCCAGGAGAGAAGGATAATGTAGAGTCATAGCACGGGGATGACGCTTCGCGTCATTTAGGTGCTAACAAAGCGATGATAATATGCCCGAGTTTCTTGGGCGCAACTTCGACATTGTGCGGAACCGTCACCATTTTCAAAAATTTTTGAACCTGCTCGAAGGCATAGCCGACATTGGCCAATTCGCGGCCGCGGAGCATCAAATCGATTTTAACCTTATTGCCTTCCTTTAAAAATTTTTCGGCGGAATGGGCCTTGAATTCCAGATCGTGAATGCCGGTTCGAACCGAAAGCCGAATGCCTTTTACTTCGACTTTTTTCTGGTTTTTGCGCTGGCTTTGGGCCAGTTTCATCTGCTGATAGCGGAATTTGTCAAAGTTGATGAGTTTAGCGACCGGCGGGTTGGCTTTGGGCGAAACTTCCACCAAATCCAAGCCTTGCTCGCGGGCAAGGGAAAGCGCTTTGGCCGTATCCATTATACCCAACTGCTCGCCGTCGCTTGCGATCAGACGGACTTGGGGGACCCGAATCTGCTCGTTGGTCCGGGTTTTGTATTTGTTTTGGACTGAGCGGTTTTGATAGGGAGTAACCGTATGTTTGCGTTTAAATGATTAACAGTAAAAATTATAGCGGGAATTCTGTTTTCGGTCAAGAGGCGCGGAATTATAAAGATCGCCCATATTGGAGACTTTTTATGGTGGAGCTGACGGGAATTGCACCCGTGTCCATAAGTCAAAGTAACTCACCTCTACAAGCTTATTCGGTTTTGAAGTTTAAAGCCCCTGACTTAAAACCAACAAAATATCAGAAGCCCGATTCGCGAAAACTTCCGCGTCCCGACCTCGCGAACAAATCAAGCGCGGCCCGAAGATAATACGAGAATTAGCCCTTATCGGAGTCAAAGATAACCTCGCCAGCTATATTAAGCTACAGCCGGAGCAAAGGCCGGCATAAATGCGGCCTTCACTGTTTTTACAAATGAGTTTGCATTTGTAGTTGCTTGAGATACGCTCCCAAGCGGCGTTTGCCTGCCGTGAGTTTCAAAGAACAAATGTCGAAGCTTAACAGCCCCATCATCGACCTATTTTAACTGATTTGTTGCACTCTGTCAATCTTGATTATAATTTCTTATTGACACTCTAACATACGGTCGTATAATAGAGGTATACAGTAAATTTTCTCTCATGAAAGAAAAAAACAAGACAATAGCAAAAACAATATTAAAAACAATCGGGATAGCGGGAATAGTAGCGGGTGTGGTTATTTTTCCAGGTTTGGTACCGCTTTTAAAATGGATTGATGATTTTAATCGGGAAAATAATCGGGCGGCCAGACATTCGTTTTATCGGTTGAAAAAGCGGGGGATGATAAAGGTAAAAAAAGAAGGAAAAAGGTTTGTGGTTGTATTAACAGAGAAAGGGAGAAGGCAATTTTTTGACTATAAATTGCGTGATTTTAAACAGCTCAAACAGCCGCGTTGGGATGGGCGCTGGCGAATGGTGATGTTCGATGTTCCTGAAGCATTCCATAGCAAACGGGATTCGGTTAGAAAAAAACTACTAAGCGTCGGCTTTTTGCCGATTCAAAAGAGTGTTTTTATCAATCCTTATCCTTGCGGCGATTTGGTGGAATTATTACGCAACTATTACAGATTGGAGCCTGGTCAACTGTATTTATTCGAGGCGAAAGTTTTAGAAGGAGAGAGCGTATTAAAAAAACATTTTAGACTCTGATTTATTTCCTGCTACACTTGACCTAACGACCGTATTATCGAGTGTAGCAGATAAAAAGTATCTGACCAGCTCTTTTTTATTTGTATGTACTTAAGTACGTAATATATTACGTAATAGATTATAACCTCGATTTAGTTTCTCCGCGAGCGGATGATTTTTTGAATTTTTCTTTCGTCCTCGCGTTTTTTTATGGTCTCTCGCTTATCCGTTTTTTTCTTGGCTCGGCCCAGGCCGAGCAAAATTTTAATTTTGCCTTTTTTGGTATAGGCTTCAAGCGGCAAAAGGGTCAGGCCTTTTTCCTGGGTTCGGCCGGAAAGCCTGTAGATCTCGGCTTTGTGCAACAGTAATTTTCGGGTTTGGGAGGCATCATAGCTTTCCAAACCGGCCGCGAGAGCGTAAGGTTTGATTTTCGCGTTTAGTAGCTCTACTTCGCCGCCGGCGACGCGGGCGTAACTGCCGGTAAGCGTTAAGCCTCCGGTTTTGGCGGATTTGACTTCTTGACCGGTCAAAACGACCCCCGCCTCCAGCTTTTCGGTGATTTCGTAGTCAAAATACGCGCGCCTGTTTTTCGCAAGGACTTTCAAAATGGTGTAATTACTGATAAAACCACCTTTATATTATCAGGTATTATTGATATAATAAAGGAGAGCCAATGAAAGAAAGAATCGTTTTAATCATCAAAAAAGCCCTGCAAACCTTGGGTTATGCCGACTCAGGCGCTTTTGGCGTGAGCGATCCGCCTGACGATTCTTTGGGCGATTACGCCAGTAATGCCGCTTTAATCGTTTCCAAACAGGTCGGAAAAAATCCGATGGCCATTGCTGCGGAACTTGCTTTAAGGCTTACCGATTTTGAAGGCAAGGAAATTTTTTCGAAGGTGCAGGCGGTTGCGCCCGGCTTTATCAATTTTACCCTGGCTCCGGTTTTTTTGATCAAAGAGCTAAAAACCGTGTTGCGGCAAAAAAATAAATACGCCCGAGCCAACCTTGGCGCCGGGCAAAAGATTCTGGTGGAATATTTTCAGCCCAACATCGCCAAGCCTTTGCATCTTGGGCATTTACGCACGGCAATTATCGGCGACGCGCTTTTTAAAATTTTAAACTTCACCGGCTTCAAAGTCAAATCCGACACCCATTTGGGTGATTGGGGAACGCAGTTCGGACTTTTACTTGCCGCTTACAAGCTTTGGGGCAAGCCCGACGCGATAGCCAAAGATCCGATAAACGAGCTGAATAAACTTTACGTGCGGATTAACGCGGAAAGCGAAAAGAATCCTGCTTTGCGCGAAAAAGGCAAAGCGGAATTTTTAAAGCTGGAAAAAGGCGACGAAGAAAATCGAAAATTATGGCAGAAATTCGCGGACTGGAGCTGGCCGGAATTTAAAGCAGTCTATAAATTTTTACAAATTCGTCCGGCCGATAATAATTGGGGCGAAAGTTTTTACGAAGACAAGATGCCCGCCGTGGTTGAAAAATTAAAAAAACAAGGACTGCTCATAAGTTCGGAAGGCGCTCAAATTGTCGATTTATCGCGTTTTAAGCTCGGCGTGGCCGTTATCATCAAATCGGACGGCGCCACCACTTATCTCTTACGCGACTTAGCCACGTTTATTTACCGGAAGTCGCTGGGCTTTAAGCGCCAGCTTTACGTGGTTGACACGAGACAATCGCATTCCCTGGCGCAGACTTTTAAAATTTTGGAATGCTTAGGAGAAATCACCAGCCCGCAGGAGGCAGTGCACGTGGACTTCGGTTATTTAAGCCTGCCCGAGGGCGCGATGAGCACGCGGCGGGGCACGGTTATCGGCCCGATGGAATTATTGCGTCGGGCCCAGGAGGAAGTTTTGAAAATTATCCAACAAAAAAATCCGGATTTACAGGATAAGGAAAATATCGCTTGGCAGGTGGCGCGCGGCGCGATTAAATATTTTGACCTTGTTCACAACCGCAAAAGCGACATCGTTTTCCGCTGGGAAGAGGCCCTAAGTTTCGAAGGCAACGCCGGGCCGTATCTGCAATACACTCACGCGCGGGCCAAAAGCATTTTGCGAAAAAAAGACGATGTGGACATTCCTCGCGAGCCGCGTTTCTTATTTCCGGAAGAATGGCTGTTAATAAGAATGATGGCGAAATATTCCGAGGTTATTTCCGAAACGGCCTTAACTTTGTATCCGCATTATTTGGCTGAATATCTTTTTTTGCTGGCCGGTAAATTCAATAATTTTTACCAGAAAATTCCCGTGTTAAAGGAAAAAGACAACACATTGCGGGCTTCCCGGCTGATGTTAACAGCGGCGGCGGCGCAGATTCTAAAAAATGGGTTGGAACTTTTGGGCATTGAAGCGCTGGAAGAAATGTGACAACGCGCCAGCGTTGTCATCCCGAGCCTGCCGAAGGATCTAAAACTCAAAGCTCAAGTCTCAAAATGCAAAATAATTGAGTTTTGCCGCGGGCAAAACATTCAAATTAACTTATCATCAGAGCATTAAATATATGAACAGGGAAATTGACCCAGACCGTTTATTCGGGGAGGATGTCGGCATTGCCGGCGAGGAGGAACTCACGGAAGCAAAACAAGCCGCCGGAGTCGGCGATTCGGCTCGTCTGGAGGCGTTGGTTTCGCTATATGAAAAAGGAGACGAGAGCCGGGGGATTAAACCCGATCCAAAATTAGCCGAATATTACAGAACCCGGCTATCAGAGCAGCGTCCGCCAACAGCAGGGATCGAAGTCTTGTCTCCTGAATCTGTTCCGGAAATACAGCAAAATGAATTATTGGAAAAATTGCATCCGAAAGATTTTATAGATTTGCCCGGCATAGAAATCCCTTCGAATTTAAGGGAAAATCCGTTTTTTTGCGTTTTTTGGCGGCAGGTGATTTTCGCAGCGAAACGCCTGCCTGATTTCCAACAGGCAAATTTTGAAAGTTTTTTTCAGGCCTCATTATACTCGCGGGTTTGGCTTTTTGAATTGCGAGATGAAAATTTGAATCCGTGGAGAGAATTATTTGTTAGAGCCCAAGAATACGCCCGAACCGTTCCCGATTCCGAAAAGTTTGTGAGAAAAGAACCCATATCCCAAATTCAGGGTGAAGATAGACTTGTAAATTTTAAGATTGCTTTGCCGACTCAAGGCCGCGAAAAAATCAATTGGAGCGAAAGGCTCCTTAAAGAGAATCCTCAAATGTGCGCTGTCGTGGAATCTTATTTAGGCGCCACGGGTTTTGTGCCTTCTTCCCGAACACAGGCCAGAGAGTTCGCGTATCCTTCCAACCAAACAACCGAGATATACCACATTTTTATGCATACGAGGGCCAGCTATCAAAACAAGGAAATGCTGGGAAGCAACGTTGATGAAAGAGAATTTGCGAAATTAAGTGCATTTTTAGACGAATATTTTGAAAAAAATTTTCCTAAATCAGCAGAGGATACAGAGCGGGAAAGATTGGATAATGTAAGAAGCATACAGGAAGACTTGGAAATACAAGCACGGAGAGCTCGTCAACAGACAGAGGGGGCGGAATACACAGCGAGGATTAAGGAAGACGAAGCCAAAATTGTAGCCGCAATAAAGGAAAAATGTCAGAAAATTATGGAACGAGAAGGGCAGAAAGTATCGGTTGCCGTAAATAATTTTTATCAAGATTCTCAAGTCGGAGATTTTGATGAAACGCAATGGTTAACAGAACAAAGAAAAGAGAACCCCCAATTATCCGAGTTTGTATTTCAAGATGTAACAGCTATTCTTAGAGATTTTTCTGGTAAAATTTTCGGGTTTAAAAATGCCGGCATTGACAGGAACGGCTTTTTTTTGGGCGCAGAAGTTGAGAATGGGCAATATATAGTTCTCGCGCCCACGCGCAAAAATTTATTTGTTGCAAGAAATTCTCGTTTGTTATTAGAAAGAATGATGGATATAACATTAGCGTCAGCGTCGTTAGCGGGAACTCAAGCAGAAAAGAAGCTTCGCGATATAGAACATTTTTCTTTTAAAAATGTTACTCTACCTATGATTGCCAAAAAACGACCGGACGGCTTATATTCGCTAATTCAAGCAGGCAAAATGGAAATTTTTGAGGAAAAAAAGGATAAATTATAACCGCTAGCAGATACCCCGTATCGCTACGAGGCGGGAGTCGGATGTAAATAGATTCCACAGGAGAAACGTTTTAAAAGTAAGTGAATTTATGCGCATTGGCATCGATTGCAGGACAATTTTAAATCCCGCCGCCGGTGAAAAGGCCGGCGTGGCTCACTATACTTACCATTTGGTCAAAAATTTATTGAAGCTTGACCGCGTGGACGAGTTTGTTTTGTTTTTCGATCACCGCGCCCAAAATATCGTCAAGGAGTTTTTAGAGCCGAACACGGTGATTCGATTTTTTACCTTTTCCCGCTACAAAAAATATCTGCCTTTCTTATATTCCCATATCCTTTCCGCCTCCGCCATTGCCCGCGAAAAGCTCGACGTTTATCATTCCCCGGCCAATGTCGTGCCTTTGCGTTATAATGGAAAGTTTGCGGTGACGATTCACGATCTGGCGATTTACCGCGAGCCGAAGGCATTTCCCAGCCGACAAGGGTTTTCCATAAAATATCTGGTGCCGCGGAGCATCAATAAAGCGACTAAGATTATCGCGGTTTCCGAATCGACAAAAAAAGACGTGACGGAATTTTTTAAAGTCGATCCGGCGACAATTGATGTGATTTACGAAGGGGTGGAGAACGGCCGTTTTTCGCCCAAACGCCGCGGCGATACAGCTGCGATGGAAAAACTCAAGCGGCGTTATGGCATTCGGGGCGATTACGTTTTATTCGTCGGCACGCTCGAGCCTCGCAAAAATCTCATCCGGCTTTTGGAAGCTTGTTTTCAGCTCTATGGGCGCCGGTCGGATTTAGCCAAAAAATTCCAGATGGTCTTGGCGGGCCAGCGCGGCTGGCTCTATGATGAAATTTTCGAAGAGGTAAAAAATCGCGGCCTTTCCGGCAACGTGGTTTTTCCGGGATACGTTCCCGCGGCCGATATGCCGAAGCTTTATACCGGCGCCACGGTCTTTATTTACCCGTCTCTTTATGAGGGTTTTGGCCTGCCAGTCTTGGAAGCCATGGCTTCCGGCGTAGCGGTCATTTCTTCGAATGTTTCTTCCATACCTGAGATTACCGGCGACGCCGCGCTATTGGTCGATCCGCTGGACACCGAAGGGATGTCCGAGGCTTTGGAGAAGCTCTTAACCGATGAGAATTATCGAAAAAAACTTGCCGAAAGAGGCCTGAAACGGGCGGAAGAGTTTTCCTGGGAAAAATGCGCGAGGCAGACCTTAGAAGTGTATCGGGCGGTAAAGGGGTAGGGGGATAAAAACCAAACGATTTTTTTGGTATAATGACAATGTTAATTAATTTCTAATTAACCTAATTATTCTAAATAATTTCTAATACCCAATTTCTAATTTCCAATGAAATACCTTAATAATAAATCTAAATAATTGAATAATTTGAAATTTTATTGGGAATTAGATATTAGAAATTGGAAATTGTCTAGGTTAATTAGAATAATTAGAAATTAGGTTAATTTTTTATGTTTAAATCCGTCGACGCCAGGCCCGATTTTCCAAAACTCGAAGAAGAGGTTTTGAAATACTGGCAGAAAAATAAAGTTTTCGAAAAATCCTTGGAAAAAAATAAAGGCAAGGGCCCTTTTGTTTTTTTTGAAGGCCCGCCAACGGCCAACGGCCGGCCCGGACTGCATCATGTTGAGGCCCGGTCTTTCAAAGACGTCATCTTGCGCTTTCAAACCATGCTGGGCAAGTTTGTTTTGCGCAAGGCCGGCTGGGATACGCACGGTTTGCCCGTGGAATTAGAGGTAGAAAAAGAGCTCCAGATTTCCGGTAAGCGGGAAATCGAAAATTTGGTCAAAGGGGACAATCGATCCAGCATCGAAAAATTCAACAAGCTTTGCCGGGAGTCGGTGTGGAAATACAAGAACGAATGGGAGGCCTTCACTTCCCGCATGGGTTTTTGGATAGATATGAGTTCCCCTTATGTCACTTACGAAAACAGTTACATCGAAAGCGTTTGGTCAATTTTAAAAACTTTTTGGGAGAAAAAGGTTCTCGGCCAGCCGTTGGTCTATTTGGGGCATAAGGTTTTGCCATTCTGCGCGCGTTGCGGCACGGCTTTGTCTTCGCACGAGGTGGCGCAGGGGTACACGAAGGTGGAGGAAAATTCCATTTATGTCCGGTTTTTACTGAACGAAAAGAAAATCGAAACCAAAAACAAAAATGGCCATCCCGAAGTCGTCCGTTTAGATAAGCCGACTTATATTCTTTCTTGGACCACCACTCCCTGGACGCTTCCCGGCAACGTCGCGCTCGCCGTCGGCGAGGAAATTGAATATTCGCTTGCGAGCGTCGGGAAAGAAAATTACATCGTCGCTTCTGCTTTGGCCGAAGAGGTTCTCGGCCCGAAATTTTCGGTTTTAGAAAAAATTCCCGGAAAATATTTAGCCGAGCTGTCTTATCAGCCGTTGTACGACGTTTCCGAATTGCGTTCGGAAACCGCCTTTAAGCTTTACGCCGCGGACTTTGTAAATCTCGTCGAGGGCACGGGCATCGTCCATACCGCGGTGATGTACGGCGAAGACGATTATAACCTTGGTTCAGCGGTGAACTTGCCGAAATTCCATACGGTTACGGAAGAGGGGAAGTTTATCGCCTCTTTGCCGGGCCTGGCCGGGATGGGCGTGAAGGATCCGGAAACCGAAAAATTAATTATCGATTATCTCAAGCGGAAGAAATTGCTTTTTGGGCAAAAAAAATATACTCACGACTATCCGTTCTGTTGGCGCTGTAACACTCCGCTTTTGTATTATGCCCGCGATTCCTGGTTTGTCAGGATGAGCGCCCTGCGGGAGAATTTGCAAAAAAACAACCGGCAAATCAATTGGGTGCCGGAACACATTCGCGACGGCCGGTTTGGCGAATGGCTGGCCGAAGTTAAGGATTGGGCCATTTCGCGCGACCGTTACTGGGGGACGCCACTTCCATTTTGGAAGTGCGGCAAATGTGGCAAGTTTGATTGCATTGGTTCAATTGCGGAATTGACGGAAAAATCAGTAGGGGCGGGCTTTAGCCGCCCGTCATCGGAAGCGGGCGAGCAAGCTCGGCCCCTACTTGACTTGCATAGACCTTATATCGACGAGATTAAATTTAAATGCGAAAAGTGCGGCGGGGAGATGACACGCGTTCCCGAAGTTTTAGATTGTTGGTTTGACGCTGGTGCCATGCCTTACGCCCAATGGCATTATCCGTTTGAAAATAAAGAGAGGATTGAGTGCGGAAGTCAAACCAGGAAAGATGCTTCGACTCGCCCCGCACAGGTTGGGCTCGCTCAGGATGACACGCCTGCAGCGTGTCAATACCCAGCCGATTATATCAGCGAGGCGGTCGATCAGACGCGTGGCTGGTTTTATACTCTTTTGGCGATTGCAACGGCCCTAGGGCACGACACCCCTCCCTATAAGAATGTAATCTGTTTGGGGCACGTGTTGGACGAGCGGGGACAGAAAATGAGCAAATCCAAGGGCAATGTGGTCGAGCCTATGGAGTTAATGAAAAAATACGGCGCCGACATTGTCAGGTGGTATATGTATGCCGTAAACCAGCCGGGCGAATCGAAGTTGTTCGCGGAAAGCGAATTAACCAAAATGCAGCGCCGGGTCCAGCTGATTTTCTGGAACGTTTACAATTATTTCGTGACTTACGCGCAAGCCCGCAATTGGCAATTTTCGGTGGAACTTTCCGACCCCCAGCATAGCGACCCGAATATTTTAGATCAATGGATAAACGTTCGGCTACAGCTTTTGGTGAACTCCATGACCGAAAATCTTACGGCTTACAATGTTTTCCGGGCGGCCAGGAACTTGGAGGATTTTATTTCCGATCTTTCCACCTGGTACCTGCGGCGCAGCCGCGGCAGAAGCGAGCCCGGTTTTTTTTCCACGCTTTTCCATTGCTTGATGCACACGGCAAAATTGTCGGCCCCGTTTATGCCTTTTTTTGCCGAGGCGATTTATTCGAATTTACGCACGCCCGGGTTTGCCGAATCGGTGCATTTAACCGACTGGCCGGAGGTCCGGGATTTGACGGACGCCGAGAAAAAAATGTTGCGGAATATGAAGGAAATTAGACAGATCGTGGAAACGGTCTTGGCTTGGAGAAAAGCCAACAATCTGAAGGTCCGGCAGCCGCTGGCCGATCTTCTGATTAAAACCGAAAATATTGAGCTAAAAAATTATTCGTTTTTACTGGCGGAGGAATTGAACTTCGTCAGTATTCAGATAACGCCGGCGATTCCAAAGGTATCGGAGAAGTTTGTGTTCATACCCGCCTTGCCCGGGAAGACTCCGGAAATTTATTTGAATTCCGAAATTTCCGAAGAGCTGAAAATCCAAGGCTTGGCTCGGGAACTGGAACGCGCGATTCAGGAATTCCGCAAGGAATCGGGATTAAAAGTCGGTCAGCAAGTCAGCTTGTATTACGAAACCGTCAGCGAGAAGGTTTACGAATCCTTTGAATATTTTGACCAAAACAAGACTTACGTTGCCCGAGTAGTCGGCGCCCGACAGAAAGTTGATTTTGAAAAAGAGTTTAATCTGGAAGGACATCGGGTTTGGATCGGACTGAAAGTTGACCATTGACCATTAACACTTGACCATTGACTAATTCAAAGCGTCAAAAGTCAACTGTTAAATGTATTTTATGCATTACAAGTCCTATACCGGCATAATTTTGAAACACCAGCCGCATCGGGAG
>JBBUGP010000009.1:0-1573 GCA_038077895.1 Patescibacteria group bacterium | reverse complement strand
AAAGAAAATTATTGAAATCGTAAATGACCTCATTAAATAATCCGCAGCACAAATCTCTCGCCGCCGGCCGTTGGCAGACTCTCACGCTTGCCGAACAACTGGGGAATATTGGAAGCGAATTTTCCCGCGCACTAAACGCGAAGCGGCAGGGGAACGTCGAGCGTTTTGAAGGTTCGGTTATGCGTTTTTTTGAATTGATGGATTTGACCCTAGTTGATCGGCGGTGGAAAGGCAATCGCAGACGCGAACTTGCGCGGACCCGCGAGCAAGCGGCGGCCGAGTTTGAAACTGCCGCGCCCGGCGGCCTGCAGAAATATTTCGACCAGTTTGCTTTAGTGGCACGGGCGAGGCGGTGAAAAACCAGAGTTGGCAGCGAAGGTCGAGGGTTCAACCTGTCCCGATCCATTCCGACCATAGCGTCGGGAATCCCTTCGCCCACCCGTTCTAATCTATCTTTCCGGAAGCCCTTTAAGAGATGTCCCAAATCCAAAGCCCAGGCGACCTAAGTGAATCGTTTTTGGTGGCTTGAATATCGGTCGTTCTTGCTAATATTTCAAAAATCCTGTAGAATACCTCATTGTATGGGTCCGCGATCGTCGCGGTACCCGAGTATAAAATATTTATATTGAGAATTAGTCGAGCTTAATCTTTATATTTATTTAAAACTTAATCAACAAGAAATTTATGGAAGGTATAGTTAAGAAAAAGACTGACAAAGGTTTTGGCTTCATTGCCGTTGATGGCCAGGAAAAAGATTTGTTTTTCCACAGCAGCTCTCTCGTCGGCGTGACTTTCGACGAAATCAAAGAAGGCGACAAGGTCACCTTTGAGATCGAAGATTCGCCAAAAGGCAAAAACGCCGTCAACGTAAATCGCGTGTAACGCCGTAACACCCTTGAACAAAAAATCGCCTCTAAGGCGATTTTTTGGTATGATAACAATATATGATAAAACCCGTGGAAACATCGTCCCGCTTAAGAAGTCTGGTAAAAACAATCAGCTGGCGGGTTGTCGCGACCGGCATCACCGGAGTGATAGTATTTATGTTTACGGGGGAATTATACGAAACAACGTTTATTACCTTAACCTGCGCTTTCGTGCTGATGCTGGCCTATTATTTTCACGAAAGGATTTGGAGCGGGATAAGATAGAGGAAATCGAAAATTCCGGCTGTCGCTTGTCTCACTCCGTAATTAGCCACGAGAATTCCTGAATCCACCTATGGGCAGATCCAAATAAATCGTTCCGAGCGTAACCATAAAAGGAATGAACGCCGAAGCGTTGAAAAAAAGTTTAAAACAATATTTCGGCTATGATGATTTTCGGCCGATGCAGCGGGAGATTATTGAACGCGCGCTCCAAAAGAGAGACTCGCTGGTTTTAATGCCCACGGGCGGCGGCAAGTCCATTTGCTTCCAGTTGCCGGCCGTAATCCAGTCGGGGTTGACCGTAGTCATTTCACCTCTCATCTCCCTGATGAAAGATCAAGTTGACGACTTGCGGGAAAACGGTATTGCCGCGGTTTTTATCAATAGTTCCCAAAGCGACAAAGAACTCGCGGCGGGTAAGGAAG
>JBBUGP010000008.1:0-8839 GCA_038077895.1 Patescibacteria group bacterium | reverse complement strand
GTAGGTTTCTTGGAATTTCAAAATATTGCTGACGGAAGCGCCTCGAAATTTATAGATTGATTGGTCGTCGTCGCCAACGACGGTTAGGTTGTTGGCGGGTGAAGCAAGCAATTTAATAAGCTCAAACTGCGCGAAATTAGTGTCTTGAAATTCGTCGATGAGAATAAACTTGAATTGTTTTCGAATTTTGTCGAGCAGCAGAGGGCGTTTTTTAAAAAGCGCGTATGTATAATTTATAAGGTCGCCAAAATCCAAGACGCCGTTGTCAATCAGTAATTTTTGATAGACAGAAAAAGCTTGGGCGACTTCGGTGATTTTTTGCAAGTCACCTCCGCCCTCTTCCGATTTTAAAATTTTCAAATCATTGTCATTGTTCAATTCCAGGCTTTTGGCGTATTCTAGATAATCTTCCGGCGTAATCAGCTCGTCTTTGGCGCGGGAAAAATGTTTAATTAACACGTGGATAAATTTCGAAGGCGAGCCCAGCGGCTTATAGTAATCAAGATTGAATTTTTCCAGATTTTTTCTGATCAGGATCCATAATGCCGTGGCCGTCAAAACGCGAAAATCGGTCGGCAAGCCGATTTCCAAAGCGTGAGCTTCCAAAATTCTTTGCCCGAATGAATGAAAAGTCGAAATCCAAAGGTCTAAGTATCCATACGGCAAAAGTTTATCCACTCGTTCCTCCATTTCCGCGGCCGCTTTTTCCGTGAAGGTTAAAGCTAGGATTTCGTTGGGTTTGGCCAAACCTTGTTCTATAAGCCATGCGAGTCTTCTGGTAATGGCGGTGGTTTTTCCGGTTCCAGCGCCGGCAATTATCAAAAGCGGCCCGTCTTTATGCGTGACGGCTTGGGTTTGTTCTGGATTTAAATTATCGAGCAACGAGGACGACCTATTTTCGCTCATCAAAAAATATTAATCCATATCTTGTCATCCCCGACCCCGCATCGTAGTGCGGGGTAAACTCCGGCGGGAATCTATCCAACTAAACAGGGAATTTGGATCCCCGATCAAAGCCTGCCCCGCACTTTATGCGGGGTCGGGGATGACAATATTATTTATCGAATAAATTGACCCAACCACTGCTTCCATGTCTCCCCGGATTCTTCCTGATATATATTCCAAAAATGAGCGGGCGCAACGATCTTCACGTTTTGGAATTTTTCCAAGTTAAGGAGATGCTTGTCAGACGAAATCAGATATTCGGCGTTCGCTGCGATAGCGGATTCTAAAAGTTTATTGTCGTCCGGATCTTCCACGATTCTAAGCCGAACTCCGTTTTCCACGATCTTAACCTTCTCGAAGTATCTTGTTAGTTTGTCCAAATAATCCCCGTCGGTGATCTTTTTTTGTGCTATGAAACGGTTCTCTTTTAGGGTTTGGACGTTGGCAAAAGCTTGAATTCTTCCTTCGATAACCTCATCCACAATCCGGTTTCCGAAATTAAATTCATCGGCTGACCCGTCAATTAGCAAATTAGTGTCAATAACGACTTTTATCATAAAAAAACTATGCCCTTCTCCCCTTGCGGGAGAAGGTGGCCAAAGGCCGGATGAGGGGTAATAAGCTCCCGTGTGAGCGTTTAATCAAATTTTTAAATTTCGAACTCTTATAATAATGGGACTTGTGAGGCTTCAGCCGAACCAGTTTGACTTTTAGTTTCCCAGCTTTAATATCGGCAAGCAAATTTTTAGCGTAAGCGGTTTGATCGTATCCCAAAGCGATGATATCCGGCTTTTCTTTTAGAGTATGTTTGAGATAATAATGCCTATCGCCCAAAACCGCCCGATCGACAATTTTTAAATTTTTGATGATTTCTAGCCGATCGTTTTCGCCAAACAATGGCGAATAACCTTTGAACTTCCGCGCGTTATCGTCACGTGATACCGAAACGATTAAAAAGTCTCCCAAGGCCTTGGCTTGCTTTAAAAAATCCAAATGCCCGGGATGGAGGATGTCGAAAGTGCCGAAGACTATTACTTTTATTGTTTTCTTCTTCATGGTAGAAGTAGAATGGGAAGTAATTACTCATCGAGTTCAAAATTCGGAGGCCGAATATCTGGTCGCCTAGTTTTAATTTCTTTAAGCAATGATCCGTATGCTAGGATTTTAGTATCAAGCAATGACCCAAGTCTTGTATAAATTTCTTCTTGGGTGCCGTGCTCAATAAGAAATTTAGTCATTGCATAAACTTCGTCCACTGTCATGCCCTTTTCGTTCCCATTCAAATATCGTTGCCACTGATCCTTGGCCGCTTCGCGGAACCAATTGCCAAAACTCTCATTATTTTCTTCGTATGGCAGTTTTTGTTCCGATTCTGTTATCATAGATTAACGTAAATACAAATAGTTTATGACGAATTGACGCGGTATTCTTGAATTAGTCCGAACCCCAGTAGTAAAGCAGAGCTTACTACGGGGCACAGCGCATTTCGCTGCCGCAGGCGGCGAGGAAGCCCCCCCCGCGCGAAAATTCGCAAAGGCGACGCCTGCCCGCCGAAGGCTCGGCGCAGGCGGGGAGCCGAACCGATAACAATTTTCATCCTGCGGGTGATCTCCTGTAGGGATGACAAGTTTTTCTTTGGCGGTAAATTCATAACGATTTTGCTTATTTGAGTGGCTTAAGTGGTAAAAAATGTGTTGGCTGTGGATGATGAGGATCTACGACATTCGGAATCCATGTGAAAAAAGGAATGAAAAGTGCTGGCAAAAATATCATGAGGATGTAGTGGTAAAATTTTGGTCGTCGCGCCCCGCGTGCTTCGGCGGTAGGAAGTGAATAAGCAGGAAGGAAAATCATAAGTCCATAAACAAATATCCAAAACCCAAATTCTAAAAAATGCTGTGGACCACCGAATGCTACTTCTGCAAAAACTCCACTAACTCCAAAAATGAGAAGCGTAGCGAATGGATTAAAATCGTATCTTTTAAGTGCGAGTGCCCAAAAAATGAACGGCCCTATAAAAACAATTACACTATGGAAGAATACAACATCGAAAAAATTTGTAGACGCGGTAATATATGCTTCCCCATTTTTTACACCAAAGAGTGGTGCGAGGTTCGTCATTGTTGTGGTAACCACTTCTTCCAAAAGTGCAAGGAGGGTGACAAAAAATACAAATTTTACCTGCCAAGGAAGTCGAATTTTTAGTACAGTGTTTCGAATTGATTCACGGAAGTGATACATCAAACCACCACAAATCATAATCCAAAAAATAATAACCCCCCATGCCATTCCTATCACAGCACGCCCGATTGGATTCCCTAGAAGGAATATGGTTACTGCGATCGTCGAAAGCAAGAGCCATACCCCAAGAGATATTATTAAAATACGCTTTCCATCATGTATAGTTTCCATTTTATGTAAAAATTTTCTTCACCCAAATACGAAATCATTAATTCATTTTTTGCCTCGGCAGGAATTTCATCCCGCACCTTTTTCTGTCCCTAGCAGGAATCGAACCTGCATCCCAGGCTTCGGAGGCCTGTGTTCTATCCATTGAACCATAGAGACAATAAAAGATGTGGGACAAGCCTGCACCACCTCCTCCGAGGGAGGTGTTGTATCGGCTCAACTACGAGGGCAGGAGGTGTAGCTATGTATCGATACATAGCTACACGATACGCTCTCTTTTCTAACGGCGAATCGGCATTAGGTACTTGCGGGGATTTTGGTCAAGATCAATAAAATCGTCAATCGCGTCCCGCAGTTTGCTGCTGGTGGAACGGCCGAAGGCGATTGCTTCCACGCGCGTGCCGTGCGCTTTCAAAAAACGAACGGCATCTTCGTAATCGCCATCGCCGGAAACGATTATTATCGCGTCCAGTTTTTCCATCATTTGCACCATATCCATGGTTATTCCCACGTCCCAGTCCCCTTTTTTCGCGCCGCCGGGAAAAATTTGCAGATCTTTGCTTTTGACTTCATAACCGGATTTTTCCAAGGCCGTGAAAAAACTTTTTTCTTCCGGTATAGAAGCGCGAATGACGTAAGCGATGGCGCGGACCAGTTTTCTGTCCCCGACCGCTTCTTTTAAAATCGCGCCGAAATTGACGCGCGCGCTATAAAGACTGCGCGCGGAGTAATACAAATTTTGCACGTCTACAAAAACTCCGACTCTTTGATCTAAATATTTTGAGGTAGTCATACTAAAATAGATTTTTAGATTTATTAATTAGTTAAGTCTCGCTCGAATCTATGTGAGTAAAAATATAATCGTTGCCGTCTTTTTCGTATGTTGTATGGCGATTCAACAGCTTGTCCAAGCCCTCCTCCAACCGCATTTCAAAGACCTGCGTCACTAAATATTCACTGGAATATTTCACTCCCAGTTTTAATTTTTGCGCTCGCGTCAAAAATTCTGTTTTAAGCTTCTGCGTCTCTTTCTGCCTGGCTTTAAAAGCTTCGGGCGTCGAGCCCTCGATGTTCTTTTGCCTAGCCTCGCCTTCTCCCGCGTTTTCTTCTCCAAAGAAAATATGACGATTCTCCATATGACTCTGGCATTAATTTTCCGGATCTAGTAATTTTTTTGGCTCACTATCGCGGACGGCTTCCAACTTTAACGATGACGCGTTGTGGATGGAATTTTTTAATTTTTGAAAATCGTTGCCGACCAAACCCATGGTGTTGCCCGCGTTTTTCAAATGATTAGCCAATATTTCCAAATTCCGGCCGAATTTGTCGCTCTCCTGCCGGATGCCGGATATCGCGGCTAAAATCTGTTGCGCCGCTTCGTTTATTTTTTGCCCGCGTAATGAAAGTAAGATTACCTGAAGATGGTGATAGAGCGTGTTGGGGCTGACGAAGTAGACCTTTTTTTCTCGGGCGTTGCTGATGGTGTTAATGTCATCCAAAATTTCCGAAAAGACCGCTTCGCTGGGAATATACATTAAGGCAAAGTCAAAAGTATTTTCCTGCGGTAAAATATATTTTTTATGGATTTCTTCCACGCGCTTTTTAACATCCCTTAAGAAATTTTTCTTCAAGCCTTCCGCCGCCTCGTCGGTTTTTGCTTCTTTTAAAAGCCGAAAGTTTTCCATGGAAAATTTGCTGTCGATCGGCAAAATTCTTTCACCCACCCGGACAATCGCGTCCACGGTTTCGCCGTTTTTAAAACGATATTGGATGGCGTAAGAGTTTTTAGGCAAGACTTGGCTAAGCAGTTCTTCCAAAATTTCTTCCCCAAAATTACCGCGGCTTTTTGGGCTGGCCAAAACCTCGGAGAGCCGGCGGATGTCCGGCCCAATTTGCGCCATGCCGCCTAACTCTCGCGTTAGCGAGGCGATAACCCGGCCGGCGTTATCCAGACGCTCGTTGATAGCTTTATTGGTTTCAGAGAGGCTTTTTTCCATTGCTGACTTGGTATTTTCCGTGCCCGCCTTTATTTCCTTCATCCATTCCATCATAACCTTCAAAGTTTGGTCGTCCTGCGGTTTCTCAGACTTTCTTTTTAATGCGAACAAAAAATAGGCGGCAACTCCAAGAGCTGCTAGAATCAGTGCTAAAATTACATTCAAAAAATTCGTCATACCCGGTAACAATACTTTCACTTCAGGCTTAAAAGTGAGCCGGTGGCAAAGGTTAGTTTATTTATAAAATAAGGGTTGTTATTAAAAAAATTTTGAACTAAATATGCGCCTGAAACTGCGAGCTTGTGAAAGTTTGTTACTGGCCATACGCAGTTTATTATAACACAAAAGCGCCAAAGGCGCTTCTAACCTTGGATTACATGCTGCTCGATTTAGTGTCGTTGCGAGCGAGCCTCCGGGCGAGCGCGGCCTGCCCGCCACCCGCCCGCTTCGCCTTGCGAAGCAAGGCGGGCGGGATGCCGCCATGCTTATTTGGCAGAATTTTGGAGGTTTGGAAGAACTCCGCGCCATCGGGGTTGTGTCCCTTCGGGACATCTCCCGAAGGGATGACTTTCCTCCAGAGGCGGACAGGCGTCGCAGACTCCCCGCATGACAGCAAGGGGAAGTTAAGTATTTCAGATTTAAGCGATGATTCTAAACGACTAAACCCTCCTTCGCGAAGCGCTTCGGAAGGGCTCAACGCGCTGAGCCGTTTATTTAAGTGTTGTAATCGGCCGGCTTTGAACGATATAAAATTTTCCTTTCGCGTAGGCCCATTCGATATCGCAAGGAAATCCATAATGCTTTTCAACTTGCCCGCAGATTTTTGCCAAAGCGAGGATTTGTTTGCCTGAAAGTTTTTGTTTGCCGGCCACCCGCTTTTTTACGCTTACCGTCTTGGTAACCTTACCGACTTTTGTTATCATTTTCAGCTGCTTTGAAACATTCACGTCCAAAATTTCCAAAGTTTTTTTGTTTAGCACGTAAGCGTCGGGAGTGATTGAGCCGGAAACAATCGCTTCGCCCAATCCCCATCCGGCTTCGATTAACATTTGATTTCTGTCTTCCGTAACCGGATGGACGGTGAAAGTAATGCCGGAAATTTCGCTTTGCACCATTTTTTGAACTACCACGGCCACGGATATGCGGGTTTTTGTCAGTTTTTTTTCATGCCGGTAAAAAATTGCCCGCGGCGTATAGAGTGAGGACCAGCATTTTTTAACGTTTAAAAGCAGCGATTCTTTATCGGTATTCAAATAACTTTCAAGTTCGCCCGCCCACGAGGCAACTTTGGAATCTTCGGCAGTAGCGGAAGAGCGGACTGCGACAAATTTTTGTCCCAGTTCGTCAAAAAATTTTAAGGCGCCAACTTTAATGTCCGTCGGCATCTCCGATTCCATAATCAGACCTCTAATTTCGTTTGAAGCTCGGTCAACGGAATTAATGTCTTTGTAGTTGATCTTTCTTAAAATCGCAGCGACATCGACATTAAGATCGGTCTCCTCCAAAAACCTGTCAAAAGTCGAGGCTAAAATCACAAAGCCCGGCGGGACCGGAATTTTGGCGCGAGTCATCTCTCCTAGCGACGCGCCCTTGCCACCCGCAATCCCAACGTCTTTGGCTGAAATTTCTCTGAAGAATTTAAGTTGTCCCATTTAATTGCTATGAGAGTTTGCTAGAAAATACAGTCTCGTGCCCTAAACATATGATCAGAAGCATTTACGGTTCTAACTTTACAACTCGCCGCCCCGTCATTACCAAATGGAATGAATATCCCATAATCCTGGCCTCCATTTTGCCATGCATATAGATAATTTAATGGGGCATTTTTTGGATCATTAGGAATATTCGCAACATATCTGGGCACAAGAAATGTTGAGAGATCTTGTATGTCATTAGGAACTCTCTCTACAGGTAAAACTAAACCGCCGTGAGGATAAGAATTGTTTTCATCATAATATATTTCTAATGCTTTTCTCAACTGCAGCACATCCGTAATTCTTTTGACGTTCCGGGCTTTAACTCGCGCGTTATTCATGTTAATAAGTATTATGGAAGCCATTAGGCCAATAACGGCTATTACGGTAAGTAATTCGATTAATGTAAAACCGGATGTTTTCTGGTCAACAAGCTGATCGTAACAGGATAATTTTTTTCGATTTGATTTACTACTGCACATTTTTTTTTAAATTTGCCTTAGATATTTTCGAAGTTTCTTATAATTTTCGCCGACTGTATCGCCGCTTCCGCCGCATTCGCTCCGACGTTTATCCTATCGCGAGCTTGCTTTAAATTTTCGCAAGTCAAAACACCAAAACCTATCGGAATTTCATAATCCAGCATCACGCGCATCACGCCTTCGGTTACGGCTTTGGCAACATATTCGAAATGCGGTGTTTCGCCGCGAATAATCGCGCCGATCGCGACCAGGCAGTCGTATTTCTTTGTTTTGGCGAGGGTTTTTAAAAGCAAGGGAATTTCAACGCTTCCCGCCACCCAAATTAGATCGATATTATTTTCTTTTAAAAAGTATTCTTTCAATAGATTCCGAGCGGAGAGCGCCAAGGCTTCCGTAATGTCCTGATTAAATCGTGCCGCGACAATCCCCGCTCTCCAATTTGAAGCGTCGAATTTCTTGAAAGAATTTTTATCGTTTTTTCTTTGCATACCCGTCTAAATTTGCCTGAAATAATTTATTAACGTATTTTCCTATCATATCGAATTCCAAATTTACCCAATCGCCGACCTTTAGATCCTTAAAAGTTGTATTTATCAAGGTATAAGGAGTTAAAGCCAAAGTGAGCCAATTTTTACCGACAGCAAGAACGGTTAAACTAACCCCATTGACGGCCACAGACCCTTTTTCGACCAGTAAATTGAAAAACTTTGACGGGAAGCCGATTTTAACCAAAAGTGAATTTCCAGCGTCGATGGTTTGTAAAATTTTTCCAACTGTGTCGACATGCCCCAAAACCGAATGCCCTCCGATTTCGCTAAAAGAATTCAAGGGAGCTTCAAAATTCAATTTTTTTTGCAGGATTTTCCCAAAAGAAGTTTTAGCAAGCGTTTCCGACATCAATTCTACGTTCAAGCTTTTCGGGGTAACTTTAACTACTGTTAAACAAACTCCGTTTAAGGAGATAGAATCTCCAGGCCTTATCCGTAAATTTATTGGCTTCTTGATTTTCAAAAACAGACTGGAGTTTTTTTGTTCCGATTGCTCTACATCGACAACCGTTTGAATAATGCCTGTGAACATAAATCTAAAGATTAAAATAGACCCTGGCGATTTTTTCATCGCCTTTAATTTGCATCACCATTTCCTGTTCCGCAGCGAACTTCCGGCCATCGCGGATTTTTTCGACCAGCTCAAGCCGAATTTCCTTGCCGTATAAATCACCATCGAAGTCTAAAATATATGATTCCGCCCGTTTTTTGGTTTCCCCGAAAGTTACGGCTCGTCCGACGAAAATTAACGAAGGCAATCTTTT
>JBBUGP010000007.1:0-6553 GCA_038077895.1 Patescibacteria group bacterium | reverse complement strand
TTTTGGACGTTGATGAAAAGAGGTTTTTCAACCTGGTGAAAATCGGTTTTTCCGCGCGCCGCAAGACCTTGCTGAATAATCTATCATCCGGCTGGGGGATGACAAAAGAAAAAACGGAAGCGATTTTGAAAGCTGCGGGAATTGATTCGCGAAAAAGAGCTCAAGAGTTAAGTCTGCTGGATTGGGAAAAAATTTACCTCAGCTTTAATACAATAAACCGAATAATCGGCTCTTGAAGTTTTTTGGTTACTTTGAATAGTTGGAAAACTGTCTTATACTATAAGTATGATAATTAGCAGGCCACAATGACACCAAAAATTTCAAAGAAATTGATAAAAATGGGCGCCGCCGCGGTTCTTTTAACCGTCTTTTTACCGATTGGCACCCTGTCTGCCGAAATAATCCGCCATAAAAATGGTGAATTGGTCAGCCAGAGTGGAACAATATATTTGATACAAGACAATCAACGCTACGGCTTCCGCTCGGCGGGAGAATTTCTTTCCTGGGGCTATCGGTTTGATATGGTTTTGCCGGCTACTCGAGCCGACATGGCATTGCCTATGAATGGAACAATGAAAGCCCGGGCCGGCACCTTGGCTTTGGATACCGCAGACGGCAAGACTATATATCTGGTTTTTGACGATGGCGCGAGGGCGATTAGCGCCGATTCGGTTTTTATTTTTTCTTTGTTTGACGGCCGGCAATTTTTTCCGGTTGATTTGAGCAATTATCCCAAAGGGCCGGCGGCGGGGTTTGATTTAATTTATTATCAGCATCCGACCGGCGCTTTAATTAACGACAACGGTACGATTTATTTGATTACCAGCGAGGGGCGAGCCGCGTTCCCTTCCGAAGCGGTGTTCCGCTCTCACGGTTTTGAATTCAACATGGCTCAGGAGAACAACTATGAAGACGCCAAACTTCCTTTAGCGCCGGTTTTAAAATACCGCGATGGTACGCTGGTCAACGATAACGGTACGATTTTTTTGATCTCGGAAGGCAAAAAATACGGCTTCAAAACCTGGCAGGCATTTTTGGCCGGCGGTTATAATTTAAGCGCGGCGATTTCGGCAAGTATTGCTGATTATCCGGAAGGGGAGTCGTTCGAGTAATCCCATTTCCCCTCCTTACTAATAAAAAAGCAAAGGGCATCTTTGTCAGTCAAATGACAAAGATGCCCTTTGTCGGTTTTTGTTTGATTTTCTTTATGGCCCGCAATCCGTACGGCCGGCGTCCAAACATTCTTGTATAGCTTCGGAAGTTAGCACACAAGAGCCGGCCGACTCCGATGCCGACGAATCGCAAGTCCCAATCGGGTAGCATTCACCTTCAGGGCTGTTGGTGTCGCAATAAGGCGCGTAAGCGGGGTCTTCGGGGTTGAAGCTTTGGCGCGCAGTGAATTTCAGCGACCCCAAATATGCTCTTAGCGCGGCATACACGATGCCGTATTCAGCCAATTGTTTTTTCTCAATCAAAGCCACCCGGCGATGGCAAGCATCCGAATAGAGCTGAAGCGCCGTTAGTCCTTCTTTTGGTTCCGTCCGGCAGCTGGTGCCGATTTTCCAAGTCACTCCGTCGGCTTCGGGAAATGTATTGCCGTTAATATCGCAAAAGTCTCTCCACAAATCATCACCTCCAAGCACGAAATTTCCCAAAGAGTTGGTGGTCTCGTCAATTTCGTATTCGCGATATAAAGTCGAAATCCCGAAAAGGTAATACATTGTTGCCGGACTCGGGCGATCCACTTCCAGATATCTGAAAGGAATCGGCAAGATCCAGGGGAAATAAGGCAGGCGGCGGAGGCAGATTTTCCATTCTTCCAGTTTAATTTCTCCTCCAAAAGGAGGAAAGGGCCCGCGGGCAAGTCTTTGCGCAAGAAACACAAAAGCCAACTGCGCCTGCGCCGGAGACGGCGCCATGCTGACAGAGGGAAGAAGCAGGGCCACAATCAGAATCAAAATCGTCGCGAACCGCAAAATTAGTTTCATTTTTTGTTTCATAGATGTGGATAATCTTTGAGGATTTTTAACACAGCGTTTTTTAGGGGTTGTAAGTCGTCAGTGATTACTTTCCAAACCCGCTCTAAAGCGACGCCGGCATATTCGTGGATCAAAACATCCCTCGTGCCTGCTATTTGCTTCCAAGGGATATTGGGAGATTTTCCTTTGATATTGTCAGGAAGCTTTTTTACCGCCTCGCCGATTATTTCAAGACGCCTGATACAAGCATCTTGATGTTCGGAGTTATTTTCAAAGTCCTTAAAACTTACACCGTTTGTATACTCTTCAATTTTAGAGATGCTGTCCAGAATGTCCTGAAAATACACCTTTACGTCTTTTTTCATAGGAGAACGACTTGATTTTGTAAGATTTTGTCTTTTAGGGCGGGTTTAAGAGTGTGGTATTCCACCAGATCAACTTTTCTGCCCAGCCTTGCTTCAAGTTTTTGCTTTATTCCCACAAACTCAAACAGACTGATATTTTTATTCATATCAACTAATATATCTATATCGCTGTCTTTTCGCATCTCGCCTCTGACCGCGGAACCAAAAAGTCCCACACGAGAGACTCCGTAGGGTTTTAATATGGGAATAACTCTGTTTTTTATCTCTTCTAAGGTCATATTTTTTAGCTCTTATGACATAATAATAGCTGAATTTTTTGTTGTGGTCAATTTTTTTGACATTTTCATCTTGATGTGATATAATTAATTTAAGAGTACGCCAGGCTTTGCGTTTAAAGTTGTCTTAAAAACCCGGACTTACCTGAAATTAGAAACAAATAGCAGAATATAATGAAAGACGTCTTTTCACCGTTGGTTGAAAGAAAGGTTTTGGGTAAGCCGAAGATAATGTTTATTATTATTGCCGGTTTGGTTTTCCTGGCTATATTGGTGTTCGGATATTTATCATATCAAAGGTATTCGTCAAAAAGCTCCAAAGCCGGGTCTGAAAGCAAGAACAACCAAATCGCGGCGGAGCCGCTGAAAGTATCCGATGTCTGGTTTGCGAAATATTTTACCGCCGAGGAATTGAAAAATTCAAAAATCAGCGGATTGGACGCGGATCCGGACAAAGACGGTCTCAATAATTACCAGGAGTTCCTGCGCGGCGCTAATCCGAAGAATCCGGATACCGACAATGACGGCAAAAACGACGGCGCCGAAGTTGCTTATGATACCAATCCGTTGTTTTCTGAAAGCTCGAGCGCGACCGCCATCATTGACCCGGGCCGCACCGCCAGCGAACTGGTGGACCAGCTGGCTTTGCAAGGGTTGCAAAGCGAGGACGAAATAAAGAAGATGCTTAATGTCGATCGGCCATTGGTCGCGCCGACCATACCCGACTCGCAGATTAAAATCGCGGCAGATTCGCCGCAGGCCGAGCAGGATTATTTATTGCAATCTTCGTCGGCGATGGCGGATTTTAATAACGGCACTTTAACAGACTTGTTTGGAACAATTTTTAACACGACTTCGGAAGAACAGCTTAAACCTTTTACGGAAATGCTGGATAAAATAATCAACGGTTTGCGGGCGGTTCCGGTTCCGCGTTCGCAGGTAGAAAATCATAAAAACAAGATCGTTTTTTTTGAAGCGTTTAGACCGATTATTGAAGCGCAAAAGAAACTGATAAAAAATCCCGGCGACTTAACGCCTTGGGGAGAGATTATTTATCAAACACGATTATTGACTTTCATCGGGGGAGGAGAGGGAGCGACGGAATAGATTATAACAGGACTTACGCGCCAGAGGGCAGTCTTCTGGCATAAACCGCTTTAAAAAATCTGGCAATGTTATCGAGATTATTCCAAATAACCGCACGCATGCCAGAGGACTGCCCTCTGACAGTAAACGCGGAAAAAATATCAAAATGAATTCGCAAATCACTCCTTTTAAAAAAACTCTCATCGTCGTATTACTGGCGGCGGAGGCTTTAATGCCGATGATCGGATTTTTCGCGCTCGCAGAAGTTCCAAAAGCGCAAGCGTTTGGGATTTCGGAAGGCGACAAGCCGGAAATGGATTGCGGCTTGGCCGGCATTGGGCCGGGGCTTTTCGGCTCTTGCGTGCCGATTCAGGTGGCGGCCGACCCCAACCGCGGCTGGCGAAACGTTTTGAAAAATATTGCCACCGGCGTCCTGTACGGTTTTTCGACTTCCATGGGCCAGTGGATGGCGCAGGAGATCAACAACAAACTTAAAATTCGCGACTATTATGGCTATAATCGTTCGTTGAAAGATATGGTTTACCGCTATCGGATTATTTTTGGCAAGTATCTGGACCCCCAAACCCGAATGCTGGCCGATATCACTTACGATTCCGTGACGCGCGGCGGGGCAAATTACAACCAAATCAGCAACATTTTATGGGCGCAATCGCGCAATAATTTTAACACTACTCGCTATCCGCTGGATCCGGCTAACCCAAACTTTTATTCCAATCTGGCCTTGGCCGGCCAATGGGGTTCTTCGCCCTACGATATGTATCATATCGCAAGCGATCAGGCTTTTACCAATCGTTCCGAGGCGGCCGAATCTGCCGCCGCGGAAATTGCCGCCGGCGAGGGTTATAAAAGCACGCGGGACACTACTTTCCTAAATAACGTATCAGCGCCGAAAACTCCGCCGTTTTACGGCGCGGGAAGCCCGATTACCCCGACTTCAGGCATGATTCAAACTCCCGGAGCTTACGCGGCCAAGGCCGTGCAAGTGGCCATTCAGCGCCTGCTTAACCGCGATTATTTGAACACCAATGTAACCACGGCGGCTTCCACCGAAGTGGCAACTTGGGTTTTCTTTCGTATGTTAAACGGCGGGCTTTTCGGCGGTCAAACCGCTACGCCCGGAAACGTAACTGCTGGCGAAACTTTTTATCAAAATCCGGACGCGAGGACCAATACCAGCGACAGCGGCACTAATCCGGACGCCAATCCGATGCCTCCTTGCGATATGTCAACCGGCAACCCGATGATTTTAGACGCCCACACCACGGGTGTTGCCTGCAATCCGGTGTATTTACGGTCTTGCGACATTAATCCGGTGAACGGGATGTTCACTGGTTCCAGCGTTGATCCCGGCTGCACGCCGGCGCCGGCGGCCGGGGGCGCGCTTCCGCCCTTGCCGGCCTGTACCATTGACTCGGACGGCGATGGCACGTTGGATTCCTATATAGATCCCGCTACGGGCGCGCAAAGCGCCGCTTGCAATCCGTAATAAAACCCGATCTTCCGGCCTTGCCGCCAGCGCCGTAAAGTTCTAACAGCGATACGAATGCTATGAATATGATTTAACTCACCCCAGCCCTCTCTTTATCCTTCGACTCCGCTCAGGACAGGAAAAAAGAGAGGGGGTAGTTCCTCCTCTTTTTTTAAAGAGGAGGTTAGGAGGAGTTAAATTCGCAGAATTCGGATCGGGCAAACAATATTCGCAATTAGGAATGTTTATCGAATGAAAACTAAAATCAAATTCGGAAAGACGAGAATACTAATACTGCTGGCTCTTTGCTTGGCGGTTTTGGCCGCGCCGTTTTTTGTTCACGCGCAAAGTGCGACTTCAACTGGAGTTGCCGGAGACTTTAGATTAGGCGGTTTTTTTGGCGGTCTGATTAGCACAATGCTGGGCATTCTTTTTGGGATAATCAGGTCAATCCTTTATGGTTTTTACGCTTTTATCATTTTGCCGATGATCGTGGCTACGGCGACGATGGCAACCGGGTCCGGCTCTTGCGCCGTGGGCGAGGCGCGCGGGTTTTTGGGCGTTGTGTGTCCGGGCTGGGAGATGGTGCGCAATATTGTGAATATGTTTTTTATTTTGGTGCTGATTGTCATCGGCATCGCCACTATTTTGCGGGTGCAGGCCTATAATTACAAAACCCTTCTGGTCAAGCTGATTTTTATGGCTTTGCTCGTCAACTTTAGCTTGGTTATCGCGCAAGCCATTTTAACCGTAGCCGATGTAATCCAAAGAACTTTCGTGTCAAATAATGGGAGGGATTTACTGCGATTAGGCGAGTCATTAATTTATCGTAATAACTTTTTGGGTGGCAACGGCTTGCAGGGAGTTTGGAATACGGTTTGGGGAAGAAGCAATCAATCAGGCCTGTCATTGGTTGTGAATCAGTATCTTGATTTAATAATCGCTTTTTTGAGCTTTATGATTATGGGCGCCGTGGCAGTTTTTCTATTTATCCGGGTTATCGCGTTGTGGATTCTGCTGATTTTATCGCCTTTTGCTTATGCTTTTGCAATTTTGCCGATGACTAAGGGCTTGGCTTCCACTTGGTGGCGGACTTTTTTGAAATACGCGTTTTTCGCGCCCATAATGTTTTTCTTTTTACGTCTCGCGGTTTATTTGAACGATAACCGTCTGGCTTTGCTTCGGTCTTTTGATTTATGCCAGGGCGTGCCAAACTGTCCGGCTGAAAACACATTTATTTTTGATATAGCTATGCATTTGGTGGTTTTGGCCTTTATCGTGGCCGGACTTTTGGTTACCAAAAAATTGTCCGTCTTCGGCGCCGGCGTGCTGGTCGGCGCGGCCACCACCGCGGCAATG
>JBBUGP010000006.1:0-1711 GCA_038077895.1 Patescibacteria group bacterium | reverse complement strand
GGAACTTTGGGCATAGCTTTGCAGGTTTCAGGTTATAGATTACAGATTGCAGTTTCAAAAAAACTGAAATCTAAAACCTAAAATCTGAAATCTCTTAATTTTATGAATTAGCTTCCGTCGTCTCTTCTTTTTTCTGGGCAGTTTCGACCTTTTTTACTTCTGTTGCCGAATATAATTTCGGCGCTTCTTTCTTCTTTCCGGTTCCGGAAATCTTTACCAAACCGCCTCTGGTGCCCGGCACCGCCCCTGATACAAATATTAAATTTTGAGCCGGGTCGATATCAACAACCGTCAAATTCTTTACCGTCACGTTATGCCCGCCCATGCGCCCGGCCATCCGCGTCCCTTTAAGGGTGTGCTGAGGAAAACGACTGCCGATACTGCCGACCGCTTTGGGTCGGTTATGCCCGTGGCTGGCCGGCATGCCGTGAAAACCATGGCGCTTCATGGCTCCGGTGAATCCCCGGCCTTTCATCACTCCAACCACGCTAACCTGGTCGCCTGCTTCAAAAACCGAAGCGAGGACGCTTTGGCCGACTTTAAATTCTTCCTTTTCTTCGCGCAAGCGAAATTCTCTAAGATACTGAAATTTTTCCCCTTTTTGGTGGCCGGCCTGGGGCTTGTTCAGCTTTTTTTTGGAACCAAAACCCAATTGGACCGATGCGACTTCATCCTTTGGCGGTGTTTTTACGGCAATGACCTTGCAAGGACCGGCTAAAATCACAGTCGCGGGAATCGCGACGCCGTCAACCGTAAACACCTTGGTCATATTCAATTTTTTGCCGAGGATAAATTTCATAAAGCGATCCTAATCTGCGAATGGCATTCGAATTTTCCGAATTTAACTCCTCCTAACCTCCTCTTTAAAAAAAGAGGAGGAACTGTCTCCCTCTCTTTTTCTAAAGAGAGGGCTGGGGTGAGTTAAAATTACTGATTGTTAATGAAAAACTGGCCACGACGACCAGTAACAAGCTTCTAAAACGAAGATTGGTTCCTGGTAAATCGTTATCTCGCATTGAAAGCTTTTTGAGCTTTAAAATGGGAGAACCTATTTACCTAATCGCGATCCGAATCTACGAATCGCATCCGAATGCCACGAATTATAATTCGGATGTGCCTATTCGTTAAGGCCATTCGGATACTTTATTCGCAGAATTCGCATGAAATTTATAAAATTAACATTGATCTAGTAATTTACTCGGATGTGCGCATTCGGATATCCCGAGCCTGCAAGGCGAGGGGTGCGCTATTCGGATACTTTTATTCGGATGTGCCTATTCGTTATGGCTATTCGGATACTACATTTTAATTTCCACGTCGACTCCGGCCGGAAGGTTCAGATTGGTTAAAGAGTCGATGGTTTTGGGCGTGGGATTGAAAATATCAATGATCCTTTTATGCGTTCGCATCTCGAACTGATCTCGAGAATCCTTATGCACGAAAGTCGAGCGAAGCACCGTATACCGCTTCTTTTCAGTGGGAAGCGGAATCGGCCCGGAAATTGAAGCTCCGGATCTTTTGGCGCTGTCCACAATCTGCTTCGCACTTTGATCAATTAAAGTGTGATCGTAAGCGGAAATTTTGATGCGAATGCGCTGTTTACTGTTTTGTTCTTCGGCCATTTGGGCTTGCGAAGGTGCGAATTAATTGGGAATTCCAAATAGTAGCCTTACCTTTTGTATATGGCTACTTAGAGTATTTTAAAGGGACT
>JBBUGP010000005.1:0-1644 GCA_038077895.1 Patescibacteria group bacterium | reverse complement strand
AAGTTAATATTTTAAAGGCTTAAGTTTTTTATCTATTAATAAATTATTACGCGGTCTTCAGCGCCGTAGGAACAGGACAGATGAGTCTGCAGCCGCCCGATATAAACTTGACCGTGACCGCGCCTTCCCAGATTATTCAAGCGCAGAAGTTGGATTATTTAATCAGCTTTCAGAACATATCCGAGCAGGATATGGATCGCGTGCGCCTTAAGGTCGAATACCCTTCGGGCTTTGACTTTGCCGCCTCCTCCCTGCCTTCCACCGACCACGCAGTCTGGGAAATCGGCAGGCTTCTTATAGGTCAAGGCGGGGAGCTAAAAATTTCAGGGCGACTATCAGGCTCTCCGGGAGAGGAGCGGGTGTTTATCGCTTCTTTGGGCTTTATCGATGACGGAGGAAATTTCGTTCTGCAGAATCGGGCATATAAATCCACTCTGATTTTGGAATCGCCCCTGAAAATTTCCCAAGAATTGGTTAAAACAGCCGTAATATTAAATGAAGGCGATAACCTTGATTACTCTGTTAAATTTGAAAACCACAGCGATCAGGGGATGGACAATGTCAGGATAGTTATGCGTTTTGACGGCGAGGCGATGGATTTTGCCACGATTCGCGCGGACGGGGGAGCGTTGGTGGGGCGCGAACTGGTTTGGAATGCCGCGGCCCAGCCGGGTTTGGAATTGCTTCAGCCGGGAGCGAAAGGTGAGTTTAAGGTGCAAGCGAACGTGAGAAAGGACTTGAACGCGAGACGGATAAAAAATCCGACTATAGAAGGAAAAATTTTCATCAGCTCCGACCAGCTTCCGCAGCCGGTTAGTGGTGGGGAAATCAACATAAAAATCCGTACCCAGCTTGCCGTGGATTCAGAGATGGAATATGTATCCGGCGCAAATCCGCCCAAGGTCGGGCAGGAAACGGTTTATAAGGTGACTTTGACCGCCCGAAATTCGGTTAATGATGCCAAGGATGTGCGGCTTGCGGCCGTGATAAAATCTCCCACGGCAGTTTTGCTGGAAGAGAGTGTAGGGCCGGCGGCGGAAAAAGAAAGTTTCAGTTATAATCTTTCTTCGGGGCGGGTGACCTGGAATATTGGGGAGATGTCGGCGTTTTCCGTTTCGAATGTGGAATTTTTAGTCACGCTAAACCCCTCGGTCGCCGATCAGGGAAAAGTGCTTACTCTTGTAAAGATAACGGAAATGAAAGGCCTGGATAATTTCATCGAGCAGGATGTTTCGGCAATTCCTCCCAGAGATTTGCTTATAACGCGGATTGAATAGAAGAGCGCCGATTATAGAAGAGAGACTTTATTAGCAGGGAAATTTTATTATCATAGAGATTGGATAAATCCATTGAAAAATTTTCAATTCTCAATTTACAATGAATTTTCAATGACCAAATTTTCAAACAAAAACGAATCTTGTTTAAGAAATTGGAAAATTTTATCATTGATTGAAAATTGGCACATCAGTGTCATTCCCTGCTGCGGCGGGAATCTAGTCTTAAGAACATATCACAGTCTGAGTCCTGGATCCCCGCTTCCGCGGGGACGACAAGCATGCTTGTCGTTTTGAGATTTACATTTTATATTAAAAAGAGCTGCCTCGTTTTTAAAAATTAGGCAGTTTTTTATTCTATCTATTTTAC
>JBBUGP010000004.1:0-6651 GCA_038077895.1 Patescibacteria group bacterium | reverse complement strand
GGATATTTAGCTCATATAATGCCCTTATGCTATCAAAAGCGTAGGGTAAGCCAATAATTTTGGCCCTTTTTGTGTATACACTTAGGGTACATTTTTAATGTCCACAAAATCGCAATCAGATTATTTAAGTTTGATTCCTTCCGCCCAAAGAATCACCCAGATTCAAAAAAGCGCGAAGGCCAAGCGCAAATCTTTTTCCAAGACCCACGAGGCCTTGCCATTGGGTGATTTAATTGAAATTCAAACCCAATCTAACCGTTGGTTTTTTGAAACTGGGTTAAGGGATCTGTTTGAGGAATTGGGAGTGATTAGCGATTTTACCGGGAAGACTTTGGATTTGACGTTCGGGGAATATTATTTGGATAAACCCAAGCATACCGAAAAATCTGCTCGAGAAAGAAACACAACTTACGAAGCGCCATTATACGCCGCCGTAAAATTAGTTAACAAGATTACCGGCAAGACCAAAACCCAGGACGTTTACTTGGGCGATTTTCCGTTAATGACCAATCGGGGCACTTTTGTCATCAATGGCGTAGAGCGCGTGGTGGTTTCGCAGCTTATCAAATCGCCGGGCGTATTTTTTTCCGCCGAACACACACGCGGCCGGAATTATTTCGGCGCCAAAATTATTCCCAACCGCGGCGCGTGGCTGGAATTGGATACCGACTTAAACGGCGTGATCGGCGTGAAAATCGACCGCAAACGCCGCGTTCCAATAACCGCGCTCCTGCGGGTTTTTGGTTTCGAATCGGACGAGCAGATTTTAGAGCAGTTTCGCGACACCGACACCAACCCCGACACCCGCTATATCCAAAACACGCTGGAAAAAGATGCTTCTAAAAATGCCGATGACGGGTTTATCGAAGTCTACCGCCGCATCCGGCCCGGGGATTTGGCCACCGCCGACAATGCTCGTTCTTTGATTTCGGCGATGTTTTTTAATTTTCAGCGCTATGATCTTTCGGAAGTCGGACGTTTTAAATTTAACCAGCGCTTGCACATCAGCCAATCCCACCAGAACAAGATTTTAACCAAAGAAGATTTGGTTGAGGTTATTAAAGAAATCATTCGTTTAAACAATAGCCAAGGCCAGCCGGACGATATTGACCATCTCGCCAATCGCCGCATTCGGGCGGTGGGAGAGCTGGTGCAGGCCAAGTTCCGCGTGGGTTTGGCCCGCATGGTCAGAATCGCGCGCGACCGGATGAGCGTAGCGGATATTGAAATCGTCACGCCGGCGCAATTAATTCATGTCCGGCCGATTGTCGCCGTGATTCAGGAGTTTTTCTCTTCTTCCCAGCTTTCCCAGTTTATGGATCAGACCAATCCTTTGGCGGAACTCGAACACAAGCGTCGGCTGTCTGCCATGGGACCGGGCGGGCTCTCTCGGGAACGGGCCGGTTTTGAAGTCCGCGACGTGCACCGCAGCCATTATGGCCGCCTCTGCCCGATTACCACGCCGGAAGGGCCGAACATCGGCTTAGTCGCCCATTTGGCCAGCTATGCCAGATTGAATAAGTTTGGCTTTTTGGAAACACCCTACCGCAAGGTTATAAAATACGCCCAAGTTAACGCCAAGAAATTAGTCGGAAGGTTTCCTTTGGAAGACGTTTTGGATGCCTCGGGCAAAGTGGTTGCCCAGGCTAATCAAAAAATCACCGCCGAGGTTGCGAAAGCTATAGTCGCGGCTGTAAAAGTTGATAAAATCCGCATCAAGCCCTATGCCAGTTCCGAAACCGTACTGCTTGATGCTTTTGAAGAAGAACAATATATCATCGCGCCGGCCACCGCGCCTTATGACGAGGACGGCTATTTTACCGAAGAGAGAACTTCGGTTCGGGTGCGCGGCACGCCTTCCATAGCCCAAACCTCCGATATCGATTTTTTAGACGTTTCGCCCAAGCAAATTATCAGCATCACAACTTCGCTGATTCCATTCCTCGAGCACGACGACGCCAATCGCGCTTTAATGGGTTCTAACATGCAAAGACAGGCTGTTTCCTGCATTAAGCCGGACGCGCCGATTGTCGGAACCGGCGTGGAGGAGAAAGCGGCGTTTGATTCCGGACAGGTGATTATTTGCGAAGCCGATGGCGTCATTACTTCCGTAACCGGCGATAGAATCGTTGAATTGGACGATAAAGGCGCCAAGCACGAGTACTATTTGAAAAAGTTTTTGCGTTCCAACACATCGACTTGCATTAATCAGCACCCGATAGTAAAAAAGGGCGAGCGGGTTTTGCGCGGTCAGGCTTTGGCCGATGGCGCGGCCACCGAAGGCGGCGAACTGGCGCTGGGTCAGAATTTGCTGGTGGGGTTTATGTCCTGGGAAGGCGGCAATTATGAAGACGCGGTGTTGATTTCTTCCCGCTTAATGGAAAATGACAGATTTTCCTCCATTCATATTGAAGATTTTAAAATCGACGTCCGCGATACGAAATTGGGCCCTGAAATCGTGACCCGCGACATTCCCAATGTCGGCGAAGAGAAACTCAAGGATTTGGACGAAAGCGGCATCATTCGCGTCGGCGCGCAGGTGCGCGACGGCGATATTTTGGTGGGCAAGATTACTCCGAAAGGCGAAACCGACCTGACGGCCGAGGAAAAGCTCTTACGTGTCATTTTCGGAGAAAAATCCCGCGACGTCAAAGACACTTCTTTAACTTTGCCGCACGGCGAGTATGGCAAGGTAATCGCTATCGAAGAATTTTCCCGCGAAAAAGGCGATAAGCTGCAAACCGGCGTTATCCGTTCGATTCAGGTTTCAGTGGCGGTATTGCGCAAAGTCCAAGTCGGCGACAAGATGGCCGGCCGCCATGGCAACAAAGGTGTCATTTCCAAAATTATTCCCATGGAAAATATGCCGTTTATGTCCGACGGCACACCTTTAGACGTTGTGTTGAATCCCTTAGGTATCGTTTCCCGCATGAACTTGGGGCAGGTTTTGGAAACTCATCTTGGTTTGGCCGCCAAAAAACTCGGTTACAAAGTGATGTCACCGGTGCTCGACGGCGTTTCCGAAACCGATATTAAAAAAGAACTGAAACGCGCCGGTTATCCGGAGTCTGGAAAAATCACGCTTTTCGACGGCAAAACCGGTGAGCCTTTTGAAGAGCCGGTTACCGTCGGTTACATATATATGATGAAGCTCCACCATTTGGTGGACGATAAGATGCACGCCCGTTCCACGGGCCCGTATTCTTTAATCACTCAGCAGCCGTTGGGCGGCAAAGCTCAGTTTGGCGGGCAGCGTTTCGGAGAAATGGAAGTCTGGGCTTTAGAAGGCTATGGCGCCGCTCACACTTTGCAGGAAATGCTGACCATAAAATCAGACGACGTGGTCGGCCGGAGCAAAACTTACGAAGCTATCGTGAAAGGCGAGCCGATTCGCAAGCCGAACGTGCCGGAATCTTTTCGGGTTTTAGTCAAGGAACTGCAGGCTTTAAGTTTGGACGTCGATTTGATCGGGCAGAAAGAGGAAGTGGAAAGCGAGTCTGGACCCGCGATTCACGAACTTGCGACTTTATCCGAAGACACGGTCGAGTTGGAATTAAAACCCCCGGTTGTCCAGGAAGAAAAGGAAAAGAAGAAGGCAAAGAAGAAAGAGAAAGCGGCGGCAAAGAGTTAACAATTAACCTTTGACATTTGACGTTTAACTTTCAGTTAAATGTCAGGAGTCAAAAGTCAAATGTAATAAACGTGTTCAGCCAAACTTCCGAATTTAGAGCGGTAAAAATCAAACTCGCCAGCCCCGAGACGATTTTATCGTGGTCGCACGGAGAGATAACTAAGCCGGAAACCATTAACTACCGCACTCAACGTCCCGAGAAGGACGGCTTGTTTGACGAAAAGATTTTCGGTCCGGTTAAGGATTGGGAATGTTATTGCGGCAAATACAAGCGCATCCGTTATAAGGGTATAATTTGCGATAAATGCGGAGTTGAAGTAACGCGTTCCATCGTGCGGCGCGAAAGAATGGGGCATATCCAACTGGCCAGCCCGGTTTCCCACATTTGGTTCGTGCGCGGCGTGCCTTCCCGCGCCGGTTTGATTTTGGATCTTTCGCCGCAGGAGCTGGAGAAAATTATTTATTTCGCCGCTTACGTCGTCACTCATATCGACGAATCGGTGCGGGCCAAAACTTTAGAGCAGATCGAGCGGGAGTTTAAGACAAAATTAAAGGAAATCCAGGACCGTTTCGGCCGCCTGTTGCAGCTGGCCAAAAACGCCAAGTCGGCGCCGGAAAACAAAGGCAAGGATCCGGACGTTTTGGCGGCTCAGATTGAAACCGAATGCAACCGGTTGCGCGACAATCAAACCGAGGAAGTCACCCGGCTGGAGCGCATCCGCGATTTGGCGCGTTCCGAACTGCGGTCCATCAAGAAATACCAGATTATTTCCGAGCTGACTTATCGGGATTTGTCTTTAAAATACGGGCCGGTTTTTCAGGCGGGCATCGGCGCGGAAGCCTTGTTTAATCTGGTCAAAGAAATTAATTTGGAAGAACTTTTGGTTGATTTGCAGCAGGAGTTGACTGAGACCGAAGGCAATAACCGCCGGAAAATTTTGAAGCGCATCAAGCTGGTGCAGAATATGTTGACCAACAACCTGCGTCCGGAATGGATGTTTATAACCGTCCTGCCGGTGATTCCGCCCGATTTGCGGCCGATGGTGCAGCTTGATGGCGGCCGGTTTGCCGCCTCCGACTTAAATGATCTTTACCGTCGGGTTATTAATCGCAACAATCGCCTGAAAAAACTTTTGGAAATCGGCGCGCCGGAAGTTATCGTCAGAAACGAAAAGCGCATGTTGCAGGAAGCGGTAGACGCGCTTTTGGATAATTCCATCCGGCACGGGAAAGAAGTCACGGCTTCCACCGGCCAGCGGCGCAAGTTGCGCAGCCTTGCCGATATGCTGCGCGGCAAGCAGGGCCGGTTCCGCCAGAACCTACTGGGTAAACGCGTGGATTATTCCGGCCGGTCGGTTATCGTCGTCGGCTCGACTTTAAAATTGAGCCAGTGCGGGTTGCCGAAAAAAATGGCGCTGGAACTCTTTAAGCCCTTTGTTTTGTCGAAACTGATTTCCCGTGAATACGCCCACAACGTCCGTTCGGCCAACCGGCTGATCGAGCAGGGGCGGGAAGAAGTTTATGATATTTTGGAAGAAGTGATTAGAACCCGTTACGTCTTGCTCAACCGCGCGCCGACCCTGCACCGCTTGGGTTTTCAGGCTTTTCAGCCGGTTTTAATCGAAGGCAAGGCTATCCAAATTCATCCTTTGGTTTGCGCGGCTTTTAACGCCGACTTCGACGGCGACCAAATGGCCGTTCACGTTCCACTGACCGATCCGGCCCAAGAAGAGGCTCGCACCATCATGCTTTCGTCCGTTAACTTGCTTAAGCCCGCTTCGGGCGAGCCAATTATGGCGCCGACTAAGGATATGGTTTTGGGCTGTTATTATATCACTCATATCAAAGACGGCCTGCTGGGCGAAGGGAAAATTTTCTCCGATCCCGAAGAGGCGATTTTAGCCTATCAGTCTAACAAGGTTAAGCTGAGGTCGAAAATCAAAGTCAGGATGTCCGGACAGCTCGTGGAAACCTGCGTAGGACGGATATTTTTTAATCAACTCCTGCCGCCGGAAACCGGTTTTATCAACGTTGTTTTTGATTCCAAAAAAATCAAGAGTATTATTCAAGAACATTATAAAACCCACGGCATTGAAAAGACGGCGGAATTGCTGGATAAGATCAAGGAATTAGGTTTCCGTTACGCGACCAAATCGGGAATTTCTTGGGGTATGGACGATTTAGAGGTTCCGGCCGTTAAATCCCAGTTGGTCCACGCGGCCGACGAGCAAGTTAAGCAAACCTTTCAGGAATATCAAGAGGGACTGTTAACGGAAAACGAACGGCGAAACCGGGTGATAGAAATTTGGGCGGAAGTGCGCGATGCGGTTTCGGCGGCCGTATCAAGTTCGCTTCATCCGCACAGCGTGGTTTCGATTATGGTTTCTTCCGGGGCGCGCGGTTCAATTTCTCAGGTTGGGCAGATGAGCGGCATGAAAGGCTTGGTGGTCAACCCGGCCGGTGAAATTATCGAATTGCCGGCCAAGGCGAGTTTTAAAGAAGGCTTAAACGTTTTGGAGTATTTTATCTCCACTCACGGTTCCCGCAAAGGTATGACCGATACGGCTTTGCGCACGGCCGATGCCGGGTATCTGACCCGCCGGTTAATCGACGTTTCGCAAGATATGGTGATTAATACCGAAGATTGCGGCACGACGGAAGGGCGCTTTATTCGCCGTAACGAGGCCGAAAAATTCGGCAAGAGCTTTGCTGATATGATTTTCGGCCGAAACGCCGCGGCGGATATTGTTGATTCAAAAACCGGCGAAGTGATTGTGAAGAAGAACGAGCTAATCGACGAGCTGGCTACCCAGAGGATCGCCAAAAGCGAGATTTCTGAAGTTTTTACCCGTTCGGTTATGAAATGTTTGTTGCCGCGGGGCATCTGCGTGAAATGCTACGCGACGGATTTGGGTTTTAACCATATAGTTAAAATGGGCACGGCGGTGGGGATTATTGCCGCCCAAGCCATCGGCGAACCGGGCACCCAGCTGACGATGAGAACTTTCCATACCGGCGGC
>JBBUGP010000003.1:0-1877 GCA_038077895.1 Patescibacteria group bacterium | reverse complement strand
CGTGTTAGCTCTGCTTGGGGTATTAAGATTTTTAAATCCAGATCTGCTGGGTGGCGCGCGGACGACTGGTTTGATATTTATTTTAGCTCCGGTTATTTTTTCCTTGTGGGTTTATTTTTTGTTTTTAAACTCATATTTAAAACACGCGCCTTTGCGTTCCGCAGAAAAATCCAACTTGGCCGATTTTTTGGATTTTGAAACCACGCAGGTAGTGGATAAATTTTTACAGAGCGGCAAGGCGGATATTTCGGCTCTTCTGCTCCCGATTTCGGAAATGCCTGGGTGCGATTTTATTCTTTTTCGCATAGGCGATAATCCGGAAAAATTTTCCGCCAAGTTAAGAGAATATTTGAAAAACTCGAAAAAAAATAACCCCGGAGACGAACTTGATCTTTTGTTGGGGGACGCTTTTGCCGACGTGATGAAATCCGAAGCGCCTAGGGCCTTGAACTGGAGAGATTTGCTTGTTACGCTGGCCGCGCGCTCGGATTTTTTCAGAAATTATCTATTCGCCCTGCGTTTGGAAAAAAAAGACGTGCGATTTTTGGCGGATTGGAATTGGGCCATTGAACTGGGACAGCAATTTCGCAAGAAATTTTGGTTGAAGGAAAATCTAATGCGCCGCCGCGGCTTGGCCAAGGGCTGGTCGGCCGGGTTTACTTTGAATTTAGACCGTTTTGCTTTAGATTTAACCGAGATTATCGCGAAGCGTGGTTTTTCGCCCCACCTTTATGGCAGACTCGCGGAAACCGAAAGCATTGAGCGGATTTTGGCCCGAGCGGGGGAAAACAACGCGGTGATTGTCGGTGATCCGGGGGTGGGCAAAAAAACCATAGCGCAGGCTTTGGCCAAAAAAATCTTAGACGGCGACACTCTGCCCTCGCTTGCCCATAAGCGGGTTTTGGAACTGGACATCGGCGCGATTTTGGCCGGCGCCGCTTCCGAGCATGAAGTGGAAGGACGGCTGAAAGCGGTTTTAAACGACGCGGTGTCAGCCGGAAACGTGATTTTACTGATAGATGAAATCCATTCGATGTTTGAAAAAAATCCGGCTCCCGGCACGGTTAACGCCGCGGAGTTGCTGTTGCCATACTTAAATTCTTCTTCCATCCAAATCATCGGCCTCACCACTTACGCCGGATACCAGGGCACGATCGCCAAAAACGGCAGCTTGCTTCGCTCTTTTGAAAAAGTGGAAATTCACGAAACTTCCAAAGAAAATGTTTTTAAGATTTTGGAGGAAGTTGTGCCGCAAATCGAGGCGCACGACCAGGTTTTGATTTTATACCAGGCAATGCGGCAGGCGGTGGAGATGACCGACCGTTATATTAAAAACGTGCCGTTTCCGGAAAAAGCCATTTCGGTTCTGCAGCAGGCCGCGGTTTTAGCCCGTTCGAAGCGGAAAAGTTCGCAGGTTACTCCCGAGGACATAGAAGAAGTTATTCATCAAAAGACCGAAATTCCGGTGGGAAAAATCGCCTTGGCCGAAAAGGAGATATTGCTGGACTTGGAAAAAATCCTGCATCGCAAAGTCATCGGCCAGGAAGACGCGATTCTTGCCATTTCTTCCGCCATGCGGCGCGCGCGTTCGGGGATTTCTTCCGAGAAAAAACCCATTGGCAGTTTTCTGTTTTTAGGTCCGACCGGCGTGGGCAAAACCGAGACGGCCAAGGCTTTGGCTTCCGTTTACTTTGGTTCGGAAAAACGCCTGAACCGCTTCGATATGTCGGAGTACCAGCGGCAAGATTCGATTCACCGGATTATCGGCCACGACGACGAAGGCGGCCAGCTTACGACGGCGATTATGGAAAATCCCTTCTCGCTGTTGCTTTTGGACGAAATCGAAAAAGCCCATCCGGATATTTTAAATTTGTTTT
>JBBUGP010000002.1:0-7449 GCA_038077895.1 Patescibacteria group bacterium | reverse complement strand
AATATATTAAATTAGCTCTCAAAATCGTATTCTGTCCTAAGAAGGACAAATGCCTGCAAGCAACTTTATTGTAACTCATGGGGCGAAGCAGCGCGGATCCAACCCATTAATGCTTCTGGAAGATCTTCAAAAAATTACTGCTCTTCGCGGTCTTTTGCCGGAAACCCCGCCTGCGGTAATCTGCGGGACCGGCCGTCGCCATCTTGACGTCGCCGAAGCGCTTGGCCTGAAACCGACAAACTATACGGGAGTTGCCGGCGATCCCGAGTCTTTGGAGATAATCGAAATCGGCGACGGCACGGGGAAGCGTGAAGTCGTGCGGCTGGCGTGCGGAACACTCATCCCGCTTGCGATCTGCTCGACTCCCGAGGATATGTCCCCGGCCGTTATCGCCAAGGTTGTCTCCTGCGCCGACCAAACGGTTTGGTGTTCGGGCCGACCCACGATGATTGCCCTTGGGCTTTCAAACGCCAAGTCAGCAACCATCTATCAGGTTTTCTACGCTCGGGACAAACTCCAAGCGATCTTGGAAATCAACGGCGTCGACAACCCCATGGTTCTGCAATACCCCTAGCAATCCGCGTTTTCACCGACGCGGATTCTCCCGCCCCGGCGGCTTAAGCGCACGCGCAAGAGCTGTCGGGGTTTTTTATTTGTGAATGATTCCGTTCAAGCTAAGCTTTAAAACCTAAGGAATGTAGCTATGTATAGATACATGGATACGCTTACTTACCTGAAAGCTTGCGGACAATACCTTTATCCGCGTCCACTTCGACCTTGTCGCCTGTTTTAAAAATTTTTGTTGCAACACGGGTTCCGACAATACAGGGTATACCAAACTCCCTTGCCACGACTGCCCCATGTGAAGCAACACCTCCTTCATTAGTTACTATAGCGGAAGCCAGTGGGTAATACACCGCAAATTCAGGCCATGCATTTTGAACCACTAGAACCATTCCTTTTCTCATACCAACTGGTAAGTGCTCCAAATCGAGATTTTCATTTTTTATAACGAAAGCCTTCGCCTTTTTATAGCCATGCCTCCCAGATACTCCTTTAACAATATTTCTCTTAGTAAACCACTCATATTTTTTTATTAATTCATCCGCTTTATTGCTTGTATAAATGCGCAGAGAGTGATGGTCAGAAATTATCACGAATTTGTCAACCCGTTGCCGCAAGCTCTTTCGGTTAAAAGTTTCTTTTTTAATTTCGTGAAAAAAAGCACTTTCTAATTCACTAATCTCAAGATCAAAATATCTTACGTAGTAAGAAATCACATTTTTACTTAACTCCATTGCTTGAGTCCATGCGGGGCGAGAATATTTGAATCGCGCTCGCGAAAGCTCTTGCAGTATAGACTTGTACTTAGTTTTGCTGCCGTGTTTCTCAAACTTTTCAAAAAACTGAGGCTGGGTTAAGTAATGTATGCTCAACGCCTTCTGAAACAACTGAAGATACTTAAGCAATAATTGATGCAACTCGCGCTGCGATTGGCTGGCGAGTTTTATATGTCCATGCTTCTTTCTTACACGGATTACTTCTTCCGCAATTGAACGTTTAAATTTAATAACTTTTCTGCAATTCTTCAATTGAGAGTAATAAATATAACCAACATTTGATTCAGTTTCCGAATCATTACTAGAATAATAAGCCGCTAGCCTGCCATGGTGATAGATGTAAATTGAACTTTCTTTTCTATATCCGAAAATTCTTTCTGAAAGCTTCCACGCATAATCATCTTGTTCAGCATATACCGCTCGTTCGCCAACGTCTTCCCAGTATAAGATGTGCTGTTTTTTTGTGTTCCTGACCATTCTATTGTGACAATATTTCTAGATTTTTCTTTAAAACCCAGTCACTACCAAGACAAAACGGAAATCTTTGAGCTTGGCCGCGGGGATGATGGAAAGTTTTTGAAACAGCTCGGACGATCCCGATTGCGGTTCGTCGGCGTAACCGATTAAAATATCCGCCGGCAGAGAACCGGTTAAACCGGAGGTAATAATTTTATCGCCCTTTTCCACTTTCACGCCCTGCGAAACCAGATCCAGCGTCAACCCAAGCCCGTGAGAACCGCTGGCAATGCCCAAAATGTCTTTGCCGGCAACCTTGGCGTCGATTTTCACCAGTCCGTCGGTAATCAGCAAAAACTCGCCGCTGTGGGCAAAAACTTCCTTCACCACGCCCAATAAATTACCGGTTTCGTCCAACACCGCGTCCCCGCGCGAAATCCCCTCTTCCGCGCCGCGATCTATGACTACGGTGTTAATTATCCCCGTCGGATCGCGGCTGACGACAGAAGCGCCGACAGTCATCATTTTTAAATTCTGCTTTAAACCAAGCAATTGCCGCAAATATAAATTTTCCTCCCGCTGCTCAAGCAGCAGCGCGTTTTGCGCTTCCAGCTCTTTCAGCTTTTTTTTTAAATCGCGCGCCGCGGAAAGCTGAGTTTTTATCGAAGCTAAATTGCCGAAAAAATCTTTCACCAAAGAGGTGATTCTGGCGCTTAGACCAAAAAAAGGCTGGCTTGTTCGCAGGGCCAGGCCTTTCGTAAAATTTAGATAACCGAAATTATTGGCGGTGAGAATTATCGCCAACAAAATTACAACGCCGATAAATTTAAGCCACCGGTCGGAGAACATAAAATATAATATCCAATTCCTAATTCCCAATTTCTAATGGGATTCTTAAAGGGCAGGCACCAGATAACCTGTATTTCATTGGAAATTAGATATTGGAAATTGGAAATTTTACCGCGGTATCTTCTCTTCTTCCGTCTGAATCAACACCTCGCGCAAATTATCCAAATCTTCCAGCACCACGCCCGTGCCGCGCACGACCGCCGTCAGCGGATCGTCGGTAAGGTGCACGGGCATCTGGGTTTCTTTGGAAACCAAGCTGTCGATGCCGCGCAGGAGCGATCCCCCGCCGGCCAAAGTGATTCCGCGACTCATAATGTCGGCGACCAGCTCGGGCGGAGTCTCTTCGATCGCCTCTTTGATGGCATTGACGATAATCCGCACCGAGCGATAAAGCGCTTCCCGAATCTGCTCGCCACCGACGTGCACCTCCTTTGGCAAGCCGGTAACCATATCACGGCCGCGCATAACCGTTTCCAAAGTGTCGTTTTGCGGGAAAGCCGAACCGATTTTTATTTTTACATCCTCCGCGGTGCGTTCGCCCAAAAGCAAGTTAAATTCTTCGCGAGCGTACTGAATAATGCTCTCATTCATTTCATCGCCGGCAACCCGGATGCTTTTCGATACCACCACGCCGCCCAAAGAGATTACGGCGATTTCCGTCGTTCCGCCGCCGATATCCACAATCATACTGCCGGAAGCGTCCTGCACCGGCAAACGCGAGCCAATCGCCGCGGCCATCGGCTCTTCGATCAAGAAAGCGGCGCGCGCGCCGGCGTTCTGCACGGCGTCCTGCACCGCGCGGCGCTCCACATCGGTTCCGCCGGAAGGAATTCCCACCACCACCTGCGGCCGGGAAAGAAAACTGATGCCGCCCTGCTGAACTTTTTGAATAAAGTAGCGTAGCATTTGCTCGGTTACTTCGAAATCCGAAATCACCCCGTCTACCAGGGGACGAATCGCCACAATGTGCCCCGGCGTGCGGCCAACCATCAGTTTTGCGTCGTTGCCGATGGCTAAAATCTGCTTGGTCTTGGTATTTAGCGCCACCACCGATGGCTCGTTAATTACGATGCCTTTGCCGGAAACGTAAACCAAAGTATTGGCCGTTCCCAGGTCAATGCCAATATCGCGGGAAAAATTTTTGTATATTCGTTCGCTTAGTTTCATTTTGATCGTACTGATGTTTTAGTAATGAGGATCAGAAAATATCTTTCCAGATAAAAAAATTGGAATCGTGAATCAAGAGGCCTCCCCCGGCGACCCGCCGAAAGGCGAGAATTAAGAATTGAAACGAATTTCAACCCTGATTCATGATTCCCAATTCCTGATTCTGATTTATCCTTCCAAGAAATCCTTCAGCGTCGCGAGTTTATTCAAACTTATCATTGTTATCTCATCCGAATGGCGGGGTTTCACTTCTACTGACTTTTTCTGAATTGTCTTTGCGGAAACCACCAGCCTTAAAGGCAAACCGATCAAATCACTATCCGCGAATTTTACTCCCGCCGAAACCTGCCTGTCATCATATAATACCGAAAAACCTAGCTTCTGTAAAGCCTCGTAAGTTTTTTCCGCTGCTTTCGCTATAGCGCTGTCGTTATTGTCAAACGCCAGCAAATGAACGTCGAAAGGAGCGATTGAAGACGGCCAAATTATGCCCCGACCGTCGTGACAGACTTCCACTATCGTGCCCATTACGCGCCCCAGCCCGATGCCATAAGCCCCGGTTTGGACCAACTTTTTTTCCCCCTTTTCATCCGCGTACCGCAATTCGAAAGGTTCGGAATATTTCGTGCCGTAGCGGAAAATATTTCCAACCTCGACGGATTTTTTCTCGCTGACTTTGCCGCCGCACTTCGGGCAAGCGCTTCCGGCTTTAAGTTTGGAAATTTCTTTATTTTCCGCGTATTCGCATTTCGGACAAACATAAATCGTATCTTCTCCTACAGGGCATTCAACCTGAAATTCGTGAGTGAAGTTAGTGGTAAATTCTCCGCCGGCGGCGAGAGTGTAATACGATTTCAGCCCGCAGCGTTTGAAAATTTTAAAATAAGCCTCTTTCACAACCTCGTAATATTTGTCTAAATCCTGTTCATCCCTATGAAAGCTGTAAAGATCCTTCATCATAAATTCCCGGCCGCGAAGCAAGCCCGACTTGGCTCTCGGCTCATTTCTAAATTTTGTTTGAATCTGATAAGTCGCGAAGGGCAGATCCCGATAAGAACTGACGTGTCGCGCGGCGATCTCACTCATAATCTCCTCATGAGTCCAGCTGATGTTGAACTGCGGATCTTTCCCCTTCTCTCCCGCGACCTTAAAGACTACGTCAACGTCCCAGCGGCCGGTAGCTTTTAAGTAGTGCTTGTCGTGCAGAGCCGGCATGAACATTTCTTGTCCGCCGATAGCATTCATCTCTTCGCGTATAATCTGAGCTATTTTTTGGATCACGCGCCAACCCAAAGGTAAAAAAGTATAAATCCCTGCGGAATTTTTATAGATAAAGCCGCCCTGTTCCAATAGTTTGGCGTTAACGGAAACGTCGTCGGAAGGAGAAGTTTTTGAAGTTTTCAAAAAATATCGGGATTGCCGCATAAAAAATATTAAATTCTAAAACACTCCCTTAATCCCCTCCCAAAGATTGCCGAACTGTGTGGAAAATCGGCCGACGTCGTGAAAAGAGACCCAGACCATCAAAGTAATTAGCAAAAGAAAACCTAAGGCGTTGGCGTAAGTTTCCACTTTAATGTTAAGTTTCTTGCGCCGAATCTTTTCGATGAGTAAAAATAAAATTCTGCCGCCATCCAAGGCGGGAAAAGGCAGGGCGTTAAGCACGGCCAAATTCACGGAAAGAATGGCCGTAAAATTCAAAACGTAAGCCGCGCCCAATCTGGCCGCGTCGCGAGTAAGTACGGCGATGCCTATAGGTCCGGTTAAAGAACCAAGGGCCGAGCGATCCGTGAATAAATTCACAAATAGCGCCCCTAAAGCCAAAATTATCTGCTCAGAAAAAAAGTAAACCGCGAGTAACCCTTGATAAAACGCCAAATACCAAGGATAGGATATGGTTCCGATCATGCCGAGCAACACGCCCACCGGACCCTCGCCGGCCGGGGGGGATGTTCTCGGCACGACAGTAACCACTTGCGTGGCATCGCCTCGCTTTACCTGATATTTTATTTCTTGACCGGCTTTGGAAACTGTATAATCCTGGACGGCTTGGATGGTCGCAAAAGTTACGTTGTTCATGCTTAAAATTTTATCGCCGACCTCAAAGCCGGATTTGTCAGCCGGACTATCGGGGCTGACGTATAATATGCCGATATTTTGCTCGGAAACGGTCGCGCCGGCCGGAAATTTTTCGTTTTCTGAAATGACCGTTGGTGAACCGATCATTAAGCCAATGGAAATCAAAAGCCAAGCTAAAATAATGTTCGCCGTAACTCCGGCGATCAAAACTGAAAAACGACTAATGGCCGATTTGGAAGAAAAAGAATTCGGCTCCTGGCTTTCGCCGTTCTCGCCTAAAATTTTTACAAACCCTCCCAATGGAATCCAATTTATGGAATAAACAGTCTCGTTCGGATCGGTGGGAGGTTTATTGCCCCAAAGAAATTTCCACCTTTTTCCCGGCTCCGCTTCTTCCGCCACGCTGATTTCCCTGCTGAATTCTTGCGTTATAACCTCCTCGCCGTCCGGTAAAATTTTATCTTCCAGAAAAATTTCGCTGGTTTCTTTGCTTTTTACCCGCCTTTTTTTCAAAATTTGAATTCCTAAAAGCCTGGGCGGAAAACCAAAACCGAACTCCTCCACCTTCATCCCCGCCCGCTTGGCCATGACAAAATGACCCAGCTCGTGAGCGAAAATCAGAAGGCCGAGAATAAGGATGAAAAGCAGGATGGTAAGAATTATCATTGTTTATCAAAAAAATAAATTCAAAATAATAAATTTCTAATACTCAATTTCTAATTCCCAACAAAAATCCAAATTCCTAAATATCAAATTCCTGGCATCGAGCATTTTTTGGAAATTAGGAATTGGAAATTGGAAATTTCTTTATACCGTCATCACTTCTTTTTCTTTAGCTTCCGCCAAATTTTTAATTTGTTCGTTATAGCTATCCACGATTTTCTTTAAATCTTCCTGCGCCTGGTACTTTTGATCTTCCGTGATTTTTTTATCTTTCAGCATCTTGCCCACCTCTCTCCAAATCTCTTCGCGAATATTTCTGACTCTCACCCGGCTGCTTTCGGCGTGCTGCTTGACCAGCTTTACCATCTCGACTCGCCGTTCTTCGGTTAAAGGCGGGAGATTGAGCCTGATGTGCGAGCCGTCGTTAACCGGAGTCACGCCAATGTTGGCTGCTGAAATCGCTTTTTCCACGGCCGCTAAAATTCCCTTGTCCCACGGCTGAATAACAATCGTTCTGGCTTCCGGCACGGTGATCCCGGCTATATTCTTTAAAGGCGTGGTGGTGCCGTAACTCTCCACCAAAATACCCTCAACTAAGCCCGCGCTGGCGCGGCCCGTTCGAACCGCGGCCAGATCTTTATAAAGATGGTCGAGGGCTTTTTCGAATTCCGCCTTTTTTTTGTCAATCAGTTGTTTGTACATATAAGTTTGTTTATTGCGTTATGGCTTGACCGAGTGAAGCGTAAATAATATTCGGTTCGTCGGGAGAAACCTGCAGGTCTCTGACCACCACGGTCGTGGAGATTGCCACGGTTTGCCAGGTCGCGCCCGAATCCGTTGATTTGTAAAAAGTTTGCCCGACCGCGGTGAAAATCTGATTGGAATTTTTTGGATT
>JBBUGP010000001.1:0-8809 GCA_038077895.1 Patescibacteria group bacterium | reverse complement strand
TTTCCCGCCTCTTCGGCGGGTCGCCGATGAGGCGACTTCGCACATATTAAAGCCTCCGCTTTGGCCTTGGTCGTCCGGTAAACTACGCCTTCGGCCGAATGCTCGGCTGCGCCTCGAACTTGGCTCAAACGCGAAAGTCCTATAAAAATAATGTATGCAAACCGAGATAAAAACCATTACAATAAAAATCGGCGGGGAGGCGGGTTTTGGCATTAAAGTCGCCGGCGCGACTTTGGGCAAAGTTTTTTCCCGGCTTGGATATGACGTTTTCGATTATACCGAATATCCATCCTTAATTCGCGGCGGGCACAATACTTTCGAGATTACCATCGGCGAAAAAGTCAGTCATCACGTGCGGCCGGTAAATTTGCTTGTCGCCTTAAACCAACAAACCTTCAATGACCACCTGCGGGAATTGTCGGACGACGCTGGAGTTATTTTTGATCCGGTGAAAGTTACGCCGAATTCAAAAAATTTACGGCAATTCGGCGTTCCCTTTACCCAAATCACTAAAGAAGTCGGCGGCTCCGATTTGATGAAAAATACCGTGGCGCTGGGAGCGGTGTTGGCCGTTTTAGGGGGAAACGTGGAAGGATTGCTTGATTTAATCCGCAGCACGTTCGCCAAAAAATCTGAAAGCATAATTGGGAGCAATATCAATGCCGCTCGCGGCGGATACGATTTTATCAAAAATAATTACAAAGAACCTTTCGCTTATCAGATCAGCCTGAAACCCGCGCGCGACCACCTGTACTTAACCGGTAACGAAGCCGTGGGTTTGGGCGCCATCGCGGCGGGCTGTGGTTTGTACGTCGCTTATCCAATGACACCCTCCAGTTCGCTTTTGGAGTTTATGGTAAAGGCAGGAAGCAAATCAAGCGTCGTAGTCAGACAGCCGGAGGATGAAATTTCCGCTCTAAATTTGGCCATTGGCGGCGGTTTTGCAGGCGTTAGGGCAATGGTTGGCACTTCCGGTGGGGGTTTTTCTTTGATGGTGGAAGCGCTGGGCCTGGCTGGCATTACGGAAACTCCGGTGGTTATTTTTGAAGGCCAGCGTCCCGGACCCGCGACCGGCCTGCCAACTTGGTCGGAGCAAGGGGATTTGCGGTTCTTGTTGCACGCCGCGCAGGGAGAATTCCCCCGAATGATCATTGCGCCAGGAGACGTGGAGGAATGTTTTTATCATACTGCCGAGGCTTTTAATTTTGCCGAAAAATACCAAATGCCCGTCTTTATTTTATCCGATAAAAATTTGGCCGAGGGCGGCAGGACTGTTTCGACTTTTGACCAAAAAAAAATTAAAATCGAGCGAGGCGAAATTGCCACTGACGAGCAAATCGCAAGCGCGGGAAAATATTTACGCTATAAAATAACCGACTCGGGAATTTCGTCCCGCGCTTTCCCTGGGACCATTGGAGGCGAACACGATGCCAATTCCGACGAGCACGACGAGGCAGGCTACTCGACAGAAGACGCTCACATGCGAACGCAGCAGATGGATAAGCGCTTGCGGAAGCTCGACGCGGCCTTAAAGGAGGTACCCGAACCGGTGCTTTACGGCCCGGCAAACGCGAGCTTGACCCTTGTGTCTTGGGGTTCCACAAAAGGCCCGATATTGCAGGCAATAGAGGAAATGAAAGGTATGTCGGTTAATTTTTTGCATTTCATTTATGTCTGGCCGTTCCCAACGCCAAAGACCAAGGAAATACTTCTGAAAGCAAAAAAATTGATGGTGGTTGAAAATAACGCTACCGGACAATTCGACAGTTTAATAAAAGAAAAAGTAGGCCGCGTGCCGGAAGTCCGGTGCTTAAAATATGATGGCCGTCCATTCTGGCCGCACGAAATCATCAAGGAAGTCCGTCAAGTTTTAGAGAATAAATAATTTTTTATGCCTTATCATCCAGAACTGACTAATCCGCTTAAAGTCGAAGATTTCAATACCGGCGTTTTTCCAACCTGGTGCCCGGGTTGCGGCGACTTTGGCATTTGGGCGGCGTTGAAAAACGCGCTAGTCAAGTTAAACCTGCCGCCGCATAAGGTGGTTTTGGTCTTTGGCATCGGCTGTTCCGGAAATTTTAATAATTTCGTCAAAGCTTATGTTTTTCACGGGCTTCACGGGCGGGCTTTGCCGGTGGGTGCAGGAGTCAAACTTGCCAATCACGAATTGGACGTCATTGTTATCGGAGGCGACGGCGATGGTTACGCCGAAGGCCTCAACCATTTTATCCAAACTATCCGCTCAAATGTCAATTTAACTTACATCGTCCACGATAACCACGTCTATTCTTTGACCACAGGTCAGGCTTCGCCGACCTCGCCCACCGGATTTAAAAGTAAAACCACTCCGACCGGCGCTTTTGAATATCCTTTCAACCCGCTAGCCATGGCCGTCAGCGCCGGCGGCAGTTTTATCGCCAGGGGATTTGCCGGCGACATTCCACATCTGGCCGATTTAATCGTCGCCGGTGTGCGGCATAAAGGTTTCAGCTTCATTGACGTGATGCAGCCTTGCCCGACTTTTAATCCAGAGTTATCTTATGATTGGTATCGCAAGCGGATTTACAAATTGGAAACGGAAGGTTACGCGCCGGACAACCGTTTTAAAGCCTGGGAAAAAGCGCAGGAACCCATATCCGAGAAAATCGCGTTGGGCGTATTTTACCAGGAAGAGCGGCCAACTTTGGAGGATTATTACTCTCTGCCGCAGCGTAAACCGCAGGCACAAAGGTCGCTGGATAAAATTGATATTAATCCTTTATTTGAACCGTATAAGTAAAAAAATGAAACGACGGTGGCTGTTAAAAGAAAAAATATCTGAAGATTTTATCAAAAAATTCCCGGATTACAATCCGGTGATTTTACAATTATTGCACAATCGAGGGCTGAAAACTCAAGAGGAGTTCGAGAATTTTTTAGAACCCCGTTATGAATCCTTAACTTCGCCTTTTCTATTGACCGATATGGAAAAGGCGGTTGACCGGCTTAAACAGGCTTCGGCCGCAGGTGAAAAAATTACAATCTATGCCGATTATGACGCGGACGCCGTTACCGCTTGCGCGCTAATGTTTCGAGCCTTGACGCATTTGGGATTCAAAAATGTGGATTATTATATCCCCGACCGCTTTACCGAAGGTTATGGCTTAAACGTGGAAGCGGTGGAGCAGATCGCGGCGCGCGGCACGAATTTAATGATTACCGTTGATTGCGGAATAAACGCGCGTCAAGAAGCCGCCCGCGCGGCGGAATTGGGAATGGAAGTGATCATAACAGATCACCATGAAATTTTAGGCGACTTGCCGAAGGCCGTCGCAGTAGTAAATCCCAAGCGGGACAAGATAAAAGAAATCCAAGGCTTAACCGGCGTGGGCGTGGCGTTCAAACTGGCGCAAGCACTTTTCTCCAGGATCTCCGTCGGAGACGGATCTGCTTTTGGCGGAAAGAATCCCACCTCCACTGAGGCTACGGTGGGCAGGCAAGAATCAAGAATTAAGGTTCAAAACGGTTGGGAAAAGTGGTTATTGGATTTGGTAGCGATAGGGACGGTGGCCGATTGCCAAGATTTGCTCGGGGAAAACCGCGTCTTGGTAAAGTTCGGCTTGCAGGTTTTGAAAAAAACCAAATGGCTAGGACTGCGGCAGCTTTTAAAAAATTCCGGCTTGGATACGGGTGAGTATTTAGACACCTTCAGTATCGGATTTATCATCGCGCCGCGGATTAACGCCGCCGGCAGAATTCAGCACGCCGACATAGCTTTAAAGCTGTTGATAAGTGATGACCCTGGAGAAGTCGCAATGCTGGCCGGTCAGCTGGAGAGTTTGAATCAGCACCGTCAGCGGTTGACCGAACAGGTTTTTTCGGAAGCCAAAGCGCAGGCGGAAATGCAGGTTGATAACAAAATTTTATTCACTGTCGGACAGGATTGGCCGAAGGGGATTGTGGGATTGGTGGCTTCGCGTTTGACGGATTTTTATCATCGCCCTAGCGTAGTTTTGGAAAAAGGCCTGGAATTTTCCACAGGTTCCGCTCGGAGCGTAGGAACATTTAATATCGTCAAGGCCTTTGCCTACGCCGAGGCGCATTTGGAGCGGTTTGGCGGACACGCCGGCGCCGCCGGGTTAACCATCAAAACCGAAAAAATTTCCAAGTTTCATCAAGTTATCCTGGAGTTTGCCGAAAGCAACCTGGTTTCCGAAGATTTAATCGCCGAGGAAGTGATTGACGCAGGCCTGGCGCCCGAAGAAATCAATGATAATTTGATCGAGCAATTAAAAAAATTTGAGCCGTTTGGGCCGGGCAATCCCGAAATTAAAATATTGTTGAAAAATTTAAATCTGGAAAGCCTGCGTCCCGTAGGATCAACTAGCAAGCATTTAAAGCTCCAAGCTACTTCGGGAGGTCGTGTGTTTAAGTTGATCGGCTTTAACCAAGGCTATCGCTTAAATTCGATTACGCCGGGCGACGTACTTGACGCCGTGGTGGTGCCTTCGGAAAATGTCTGGAACGGCCGGCGGGAGATTCAGCTGAAGATTGTGGATTTAAAGAAGCAAAATAGTTATCCTTAATTCTTGATTCATGATTCATAATTCCGATTTAATAATTTATACCGACGGCGGCGCGCGGGGGAATCCCGGCCCGGCGGCTGTCGGAGTGGTGGTTTGCGATTTAGAGCATACCGTAATTAGCGAGCATAAAAAATATCTCGGTGTCAAAACCAACAATCAAGCCGAGTATGAGGCGGTGCTTTTGGCTTTGGAAGAAGCGCTCAAGCTTGGCGCCGCCTCGATCAAATTTTATTTGGATTCCGAATTGGTGGTTAAGCAGCTGCGGGGGCAATATAAAATCAAAAACCAGGGCATCGCGCCGCTGGCAGAAAAGGTTTTGGCGCTTTCCAATAATTTTTCAAGCATCACCTACACCCACATTCCCAGGGAAAAAAACCAGCACGCGGACAAATTGGTAAACCAAGCATTGGACGAAAATTTAAAGAAGAGATAACGCCAGTACAGTCATCATAAAAACAGCTTCTGGATTTCCGGAGGCTTTTTTGATATGATACGCATGCCCAGGCTGTTTTTCGCCTCAAAATGGCGAAATCGCTGACCGTTTCTCTTGGACAACAGTTAAAAGGCGAGCTAAAGTCGCTTGCTCAACTGGAGGGCCGTCACGTTTCCGAGCAGACGCTGTATTTGCTCGGCGCGATAGCTTCGCTTGCCTTGCGTTTTCCTGCGCTGAAGCTGGAGCCGGGTCCGACAGATCCAATAGAGGCAAAGCTGGCTTTTGCAATCGAACTTTCCGGAGAGCTGGAGGACCGGCTTTTCCACCTTGCCTGTTCTTACGGCTTGAGTAGGCAGGAGCTTATCCGCACTTTTTTGTGGATGGGCGTCCGTTTCCGCAAGCGGCTTGCCGGCCAGATTCAGGACCCGCTAATCCGACAGGAGGTATTTGTCGAATTGATTTTGGAATCTCTTCAACCGGTTGGATGGGTTAATTGAAGGTTTCAAGTCCGTTCAAGTTTCCCCGGCGCACGCTTGCCCGGGTTTTTTTGCGTATTATTTGTTTTTTTTGTTCAATTAAGCTAGGATTATTTCTGCAGGAGGACTCATGGATCAATCTCTTTTTTTTACGGCGGATGCCATCTTGAGGATGTTGGGCAGAAGTCCTTCAAAGGGTCCAGATGATTCAAAAAAGTCCCCCAGGTGGGGACCGAAGGAATTCTTCAGAAGGCTATTCCGACGTAAACGCGCCCGCCGCGACATCTTATGCAAGACCGGAGAAGTCTAGTCGGCGAATCAAGGCGTTTTTTTTATCTGATTTTCGCCTCCATCAGACCACGGCCTTTTTCCAAGTAATCAAGCGTCTGGCCCGTGTCGTTGACATAAAATTTAATTATTTGCTGATCGGATTTGATCAGATCGAAAGTATTGCGGCTGACCTGGGCGTTAATTTCTATGGCTTTTATGGTGTTATCCTGCAAAAAGAAGATCAAAGCGGTTTGAGCGTTTATTTGGACATTTGAAATCGGACTGCCGGAGCGGATCACCAGTTCCGGGCTTTGACCGCTTTTAGGATCAAAAAACCAGATACTGTGAGAGTTAAAAAAGATCAGAGTTTTTGACTCCTCGTCCCAGACCCCTTGTTCCACTTCGGAGTTCAATTCAGTAATTTCCGTCGTGACGGAGAAAAGTTTTTTGTCCAGCAAAAGGTAAAATTGGCCAGAGGCCGATGGGATTATTTTTGCCAGGGAAAAATCTGGAATGTCCGAAGTTAGAATCTCGACGGTGGTATTGGCTTTATTGGCTTGATAAAGCGCGTTAGAATTTAGGAAAAAATATTGGTTCTCAGCCGCCAAAAACGCGAAAATCTTTTGTTTTCTTCTAGCAAACCTGTCCGTTTCGAGGTTAAAATCATATAAGCCGCCGGAACTATCCAAAAGCAAGAGTTCGTTTTTTCCAAAAGATTGGACGTCAACAATGTTTTTGACTTTGGTGGATAAATCCAAGGTTTTTTTTAGGAAAAAAGAAAAAGCGTCCACGCCGCCGGCTTGGTTCCATACAAAAGCCCAATTTAGGTCGCGAGAAATTTCTACTCGGGTAGACCCGGCTTCGTATGGCAAAGCCGTGTGTAAAAAAGACTTGGTTTGGAGATTTTCAAAGCTAATCGTGGTGCTGGCTGTCGCCGCCAGAATTTGACCGTCGTTGGCAAAAAAATCAAAAGCTTCAGCCGAGACAGTTTTGGCTTGCGGCTTTTCCAAAAATAAATAAAATACGGCATTTTCAGGCGTCGCCGCCGTAACCTGCTCGGGAAGGATTGTTAGATGTTTCCGCCAGGTCTGGTAGCCCTCTTTTTTTATCTCCACGTCATATTCTCCCGGCAGCAGAAATCGTATCGCGGTGGGGGCTTTTTGTTTGACCTTTTTTCCGTTCAAATATATTTCGGCGCCTCTAGGCTCGGCCCGAATCATCAGCGTTCCGGTTTCGACCAGTCTTCGGTTGATAAAATCAAAACGGTAGCCCAAGGCGAAAGCAATGGTAACCGGGGTGATAATCAAGAATATCAAGCCGAGGAAAGCCAAGATTAAAAAACGATTTCTTAGATTCATAAGCTGATATTATCATTTTTTAGAGGATTTTTCCAGATTTTTTTTCGCTGTGCGAGAGGGTGTTATTCAAACTCCAAACTTATGTTATGATATGACAGGGTATTGAGAAAAGAATTCTGATTATAAAACATAGAAGTAGTCTCAAAACCCTAAATTTCCTCGTCATTCTGAGCCTGCCTGCCGGCAGGCAGGCGGAGCGAAGAATCTCGTCGCTAAATCCGCATAACATGGGATCCTTCACTTGAGTTCAGGATGACAGGGAGGAAGGTTTTGAGACTGCCCCATCATTATATGCCAAAATTTTTGATCAACGGCGGCAAAAGATTGACCGGAGAAATTACGGTTGCCGGTTTTAAGAACGCGGTTTTGCCGATTTTATCCGCTACCTTGCTTACAAAGCGGGAGTGCGTCATCAGCAACGTCCCGCGAATCCTGGACGTGGATAATTTCTTGAAAATTTTATTGGGCTTAGGCGCGCGGGTTGCGCGACGCGGAAATAGCGTAAAGATTTCCTGCGCCGGGGTAAAAAAGTTTACTCCGGAAAAAAAACTTGTCAGTTCTATGCGCGCGTCAGTTTTGCTTTTGGGGGCGCTTTTAGGCAGGACAGGAAAAGCTAAGCTGGTTTACCCGGGAGGGGATATAATCGGAACCCGTCCGATTGACGTGCACTTGCGGGGCTTTGCCGCTTTAGGCGCTTCCGCGTCAGTCGGGGCTGACATATCCGTCGCCGCGAAAAAACTTCAAGGGGCGGAATTGTTTGGCGAATCATCCGTTACCGGAACGGAGAATTTAATTTTAGCCGCGGTTTTGGCATCCGGCCGCAGCCGGATAAAACTGGCGGCGCAGGAGCCGCATATCGGTTTGCTCTGCCGATTCTTGAATAAAATGGGCGCTCGCATCAGCGGCATCGATACCCACACTATCACGATAGACGGCGTTGCCAGGCTTCACGGGGCTCGTATTCGAGTCATTCCCGACATGATCGAGGCAGGAACCTTTGCAATTTTAGGCGCCGCAACCAAAAGCCATTTCGTCATCAAGGGGGTGGAACACGGTCATTTGGACGCGGTTTACAATAAGCTTTGGGAAATGGGCGTAAATTTTGAAAAACAGGGCAACAACCTGATTATCAACCGACCGACAGGGGATTACCGCGGCGCCACGGTGCGCACAGGGCTTTATCCAAATTTAGCCACGGATTTGCAGCCGCCGTTCGGCGTGCTGGCCACGCAAGCGCGCGGCAAGACGATAATTCACGACTGGGTTTTTGAAGGCCGGCTTGGATATTTGCCCGAGTTGAAAAAAATGGGGGCGAATGTTAAACTAATAGACTCCCATCGGGCGGAAATTATCGGGCCGACCAAACTGCGGGGTGGGACGATTCGCGGGCTGGATATCCGTTCTGGTATGACGTTTTTAATAGCGGCCTTGGTGGCAAAGGGTAAAAGCGTGATCGACGAGATTCACCACATCGACCGCGGCTACGAACGGATTGACGAAAGGCTTAGGGCGCTGGGAGCGGGGATAGAGAGAGTAAATTAACCTAATTACCCTAATTCCTAATTAACCTAAATAATTTCCAATGTCTAATTCCCAATTCCCAACAAAAATCCCAATGATAAAATGTCAGAAATTCAGCTTTAGGCATTTTTTTGTCGTCCCTTCGGGAGATCTCCCGAAGGGAGAGAAATTAGAAATTGGGAATTG